>JAIEQN010000329.1 GCA_019747685.1 Gemmataceae bacterium | reverse complement strand
CCCGCCCGCCCGGCTCGTCCGGCGGCGGGGCGTCGGCGAACCACGCCTCGGTCACGGCCACGTACCCCGGGCCGTCGTCCAGGAGTTCCAGGTAGGCCGTCTGGCCCGGCCACATCCGCAGGTCGAACACCAGCCAGCGGAGGTCGTCGCCGTGGTTCACCGGACGGGCCAGCCCGCCGTAGATCGGGTCCTGGATCAGTTGCAGCCCGTGCAGGACGACCCGGGCCTTGGCCTCCCGCCCGGCCACCCGGACCGCCAGGAACGGCTCGTCGATCGTGAACGTCGGCGACCGCACCGCCCCCTGGAGCCGGACCGACTCCCGGCTGCTGTGCGGCGGGCCGTCGCCGGCCTCCGGGCGGAAGGCGAGGCCCACCGCGTCCCACCGCTGCCGCCAGCCGGGGCCGAACCGCTCGAACGGAATCGCCTTCGCGCGCCAATCGCCTCCCGAGCGGCCGGCGTCAGCCGGCTGAGTCTCGATCGGCTCAGGGGCCTGACGGCCCCCGCTCGGGTGTTGTGGCAATTCCGCCCGAATTGCCTTCAACTCGTCGAGCAACTTCACGGTCGGGGCCGGGTCCGACACGTCGGTCCGGCTGTACCGCGAACTCGACAGCACGCTGAAGAGCGAGTAGTAGTCCCTCGCGGCGACGGCGTCGAACTTGTGGTCGTGGCAGCGGGCGCAGGCCACCGTCAGCCCGAGCACCGCCTTGCCGAACACGTCCACCTGGTTGTCGATCCGGTCGGCCTGGTCCTTGCGGACGTCGACCGGCGAGTGCAGGGCCTCGTGGAGGAACCAGAACCCGGTGGCCGTGACCGACTCGTTCACCCCGTCGGTCGGGTTCCGCCGCGGCGTCGGGAGCAGGTCGCCGGCCAGGTGTTCGGTCAGGAATTGGTTGTACGGCAGGTCGGCGTTGAACGCCCGGACGACGTAGTCCCGATACCGCCACGCCCCGGGGATGTCGAAGTCGAACTCGTGGCCGTGGGTCTCGGCGTACCGGACGAGGTCGAGCCAGTGCCGGCCCCACCGCTCGCCGTAGTGGGGCGACGCCAACAGCCGCTCGACCGCCTTCTCGTAGGCGTCGGCCGCGTCGTCCGCCAGGAAGGCGTCGATCTCCTCCGGGGTCGGCGGCAAGCCGGTCAGGTCGAACGTGACGCGGCGGAGGAGGGTTCGCTTGTCGGCCGGCGGGGCGAAGGCCAACCCCGCGGGTTCGAGCTTGGCGAGGAGGAACCGGTCGATCTCATTTCGGATTTCGGATTTCGGATTTCGGATTTCCGGCGCGGCGGCCCGCTTGACCGGCTGGAACGACCAGTGCGTCTTGGCCCGGGCCAGGACATCGACCGCGGCCGACCCCCCGGGGCCGACCGGCGTGGTGGTGTCCGGCCACGGGGCGCCGCCCTTGACCCACGCCGTCAGGGCGGCGACATCCTCGGCCGGCAGTTTCCCCTTCGGCGGCATCTTGATGTCGCCGTCGTACCGGACCATCTGGACGAGGCGGCTCTTGTCCGGGTCGCCGGGTGCGAGGGCCGGGCCGGTGTCCCCGCCCTTCACGGCATCGGCCCGGGACAGCAGCCGTAGGCCCCCCTTTTGCTTGTCCGCCCCGTGGCACCCCTGGCAGTGCCGGACCAGCACCGGCCGGACCTTCTTTTCGAAGAATTCGGCATCCACCGGCTCCGCGGCCCGGGCGAGCGGGGGACGCAGGCCCCCCGAGACTACAACCGCGAGGGCGGCGAACGCGAGGCGCATGGCGAGGTGCTTCCGGCGGGCCGAATCGGGGCGGGAATGAGATTATCGCCGGCCGGGCGGACGGGAACAAGCCGGGCGGCCCCGGGGAGCCGGCGAAATTACCGAGGCCGGGGGGCGTCTTCGTTTAGGACCAGGGGCTCGCGCCCCTGGCACCATTCCGTCGTCCCTCCGGGACTCCGAGTGTTTTGGAGCCGCGGAGCGGCGGCGGACCGTAGCCAGGGGCGCGAGCCCCTGGTCCGATCGCCTCGCGCTCCGGGTACAATCCCCGCATGGCCGCCGACCGCGAACCGCCGTCGCTGATCGACTACGTCGTCACCGCGATCAGCCCGGTGCTGGTCATGCTGATGGTCGGCAGCCTCGTCTTCTTCCTGGTCGAGGTGCTGTACGCCGGGCAGTACACCGAACGCCTGCTGTACACGATGTTCTTCTTCGTGGCCGGGTCGGTCCTGGTCGCCCGGATCGCCATCCAGGTCGACCGCGGCCGGGCCACGGTGTACGGGGTGGTGTTGGCGGCGGCCGCGTTCGCCGCCCTGGCCGCCTACGTCGAGTACCCGGCCGGGTCCCCGCTCGGGAACGCGACCTGGCTGGCCAACCTCGGGCTGATCGCCCTGATCTGGTGGTCGGCCAACAAGCTGACCTGGGACTGCACCCACCTGGACGAAACCCAGGACGTGTCCGGGCGAGGCGTCCTCTCCGCCGCCGGATTCGGTGGTGACGAGGCGAGCGGGGGGCGTGAGCCCCCTGATGGTTCATCCGAATCAGGGGGCTCACGCCCCCCGCTCGCCAAGAAGAAGGACAAGAACAAGCGGAAGAAGGCGGACCGGCCGAACTGGGTGTGGCGGTGGTGGTCGCACCGGCAGGGGGAGAAGCAGAAGCCGCACACGCCGGGCGTGTGGGTGATCTACTTCGCCCTGGCCGCGCTGCCCTTGTTCGCCGTCGGCCAGTCGCTCGTCGACCCGGACGACGCCGACCGCCGCCGGGCCACCTTCTTGCAAATGGCCGTGTACGTCGCCAGCGCCCTCGGCCTCTTGGCCACCACCAGCCTGCTCGGGCTGCGGCGGTACCTGCGGCAGCGGAAGGCCACGATGCCCGGGTCGCTGACGGCCGGGTGGCTCGGCCTCGGGGCCGGGTTGATCGTGGTGTTCGTGGTGGTCGGGGCGGTGCTGCCCCGGCCGCACTCGGAGACGCCGCTGCTCGGCCTGCAGCGGGCCGGCAAGTCCGAGCGGGGGGCGTCGCGGTACGCCCAACTGTCCGACTCGGCCGGGAAGGGCGAGGGGAACGAGGGCGAGCAGTCCGAGAAGGGGGCCGGCAAGGCGTCCGGCAAGGGCGGCGACCCGGGCGGCAGCAAGGGCGAGAAGGGGAGCGGCGGGAAGGGCCAGGGCAAGGGCAACAGCGGCGGCGGCAAGGACGGCAAGGGCGGCGGGAAGGGTCAGGGCAAGTCGAACTCGGACGCGAAGGGGTCGAAGGGCAACAACGACGACGGGAAGAACTCGGACGACAAGGGCGACGGCAAGGAGTCCGGCGACGACAGCCAGACCGACCGCGAGGCCCGGGAGGCGAAGGACGGGAACTCGGGCGACCGGTCGTCGAGCAGCCGGCGGGCGCCGGAAACCAAGGTCGGCGGGGCGCTGGAGAAGGTGGCCGGGGTGGTCAAGTGGGTCGTCATCGCCATCGTGGTCGTGCTGGTCGTCGTCGGCATCGCGCTGGCGGTGCTGAACTACCTGGCCCCGTTCACCGGCTGGGCCCGGCGGCTGCTCGACGCCATCCGCAACTGGTGGGCCAACCTGTTCGGCCGGAGGGCGAGCCGGGAGCGTGAGCGACCGGAGGACGCCGGGGACGCCGGCCCGGTCCGGCCGCCCCCGTTCAGCGCCTTCTCCGACCCGTTCGCCGACGGGACGGCCCCGGGCCGCGACCCGGCCGAGCTGGTCGCGTACACCTTCGCCGCCCTCGACGCCTGGGCCTGGGACCGGGGCCACGGCCGGCGGGCCGACGAAACCCCGCTGGAGTTCGCCGCCCGGCTCGGGGACGAGTACCCGGACCTGGCCGCCGACCTCCGCCGGCTGGCCGGCCGGTACGCCCGGGTGGCCTACTCCGAAGGCCCCCTCCCGGCCGACACGCTGGGGCTGCTCGAAGAGGTTTGGGACCAGCTCGCCCACGGGGTCCCCGTCGCGGCAGCCGATTAACCACAAAGACACAAAGGACACGAAGGTGAACCCCCCGGGTTCGGAACTCTGTCTCCCGGCTGCTTTGTGTCCTTCGTGTCTTTGTGGTTAGTTCCGGCCCCGTCCCCGCCGGCACAATCGTTGCACCCGCGACCGGCGGACCCGTCATCGGCCGCCGGCCGTCCTGGCATCCGGACCGGGTTTCGGTAGTTCAACCGTACCGGACCTCGCCCCGGCCAGGACCCCCGCCATGACCACCGCCCGCACGCCGAAGTACCAGCCGTTCGGGACCGGGGCCGAGCCGCCGGCCGCGAGCAACGGGGCCGCCCCCCACCCGGCCGCCGGCAGCCAGTGGCTGACCCCACAGGACCTGTACCTGTTCAACGAGGGCAGCCACCTGCGGCTGTACGACAAGCTCGGCAGCCACCCGGCCACCCAGGACGGGAAGGACGGGTTCCACTTCGCCGTCTGGGCCCCCGGCGCCGACTACGTCTCGGTCGTCGGCGACTTCAACGGCTGGGACGTGGGCCGGAACCGCCTGAACCCCATCGGCTCGTCGGGGGTGTGGGGCGGGTTCATCCCGGGGGTCAAGGCCGGGACCCTGTACAAGTACCACGTCGCCGCCCCGGGCGGATTCAAGGCCGAAAAGACCGACCCGTTCGCGTTCACCACCGAGCTGCCGCCCAAGCACGCGGCCGTCACCTGGGACCTGGGGTACGACTGGCACGACGGCGACTGGATGGCCGAGCGGAAGCGGCACGCCGCCCAGGACGCCCCGGTCAGCATCTACGAGGTCCACCTCGGGTCGTGGATGCGGGCGGCCGACCCGCCGTACCACTCCCTGTCGTACCGCGACGTGGCCCCGAAGCTGGCTGCCTACTGCAAGGACATGGGGTTCACCCACGTCGAGTTCCTGCCGATCACCGAGCACCCGTTCTTCGCCTCCTGGGGCTACCAGGTCACCGGCTACTTCGCCGCCACCAGCCGGTACGGCACCCCGCAAGACCTGATGTACCTGATCGACACGCTGCACCAGGCCGGGATCGGCGTCATCCTCGACTGGGTGCCGAGCCACTTCGCCACCGACGAGTGGGCCCTGGCCCGGTTCGACGGGTCGGCCTGCTACGAGCACGCCGACCCCAAGCAGGGGTTCCACCCGGACTGGGGGAGCTACGTCTTCAACTACGGCCGGCACGAGGTCCGCAGCTTCCTGCTTTCGAGCGCCCTGTTCTGGCTGGACAAGTACCACATCGACGGGCTGCGGGTGGATGCCGTCGCCTCCATGCTCTACCTCGACTACTCCCGCAAGAACGGCGAGTGGGTGCCCAACCGGTACGGCGGGAAGGAGAACATCGACGCCATCGACTTCCTCCGCCGGTTCAACGCCGAGGTGTACCAGCACTTCCCGGACGTGCAGACGTTCGCCGAGGAGAGCACGTCGTGGGCGATGGTCAGCCGGCCCACCTACGTCGGCGGGCTCGGGTTCGGGTACAAGTGGGACATGGGGTGGATGCACGACACCCTCCGGTACGTCGCCCAGGACCCGATCCACCGGAAGTACCACCAGAACGATCTGACGTTCCGGATGCTGTACGCCTACAACGAGAACTTCGTCCTGCCGCTGTCGCACGACGAGGTCGTCCACGGCAAGGGGCCGCTGTGGGACAAGGGGGCCGGGGACGAGTGGCAGAAGTACGCCGGGCTGCGGGCCCTGTACGGGTACATGTGGGGGATGACCGGGAAGAAGCTCCTGTTCATGGGCGGCGAGGTGGCCCAGCGGCGGGAGTGGCGGGTGGACGAGAGCGTCGACTGGCACCTGCTCCAGTACGCCCCGCACGAGGGGGTGCAGCGGTGGGTCCGGGACCTGAACCACTTCTACGCCGCCGAGCCGGCCATGCACGAGCTGGACAACCAGCCCGGCGGGTTCGACTGGGTCGACTGCTCGGACGCCAACGCCAGCATCCTGAGCTTCGTCCGCCGGGGCAAGTCGGCCGACGACGTGATCCTGTGCGTCTTGAACTTCACCCCGGTGGTCCGGCACGGGTACCGGTTCGGGGTGCCGGCCGGCGGGTACTGGAAGGAAGTGCTCAACAGCGACGCCGGGGCGTACTGGGGGAGTAACGTCGGGAACACCGGCGGGGTGTTCGCCGAGGCGTCCCCGATGCACGGCCAGCCGTGCTCGGTGTCGCTCAGCCTGCCCCCGCTGGCCGCCGTCTTCCTCAAGGGCCGCGGGTGACGAGGGGGTGCGGGGCGAAGACCACGTCCCGGGTCTTTGCCCCGCACCCCGCGCTTCCCGACCGGCTACTTCTCCTTCGCCCGGCCGAGGTACGACCCGTCCTCGGTCTGCACGACCACCAGCTCCCCGGCGGTGATGAACGACGGGACCTGGACGACCAGCCCGGTCTCCAGGGTGGCCGCCTTCTTCTGGGCGGCCGCCGTCGCCCCCTTGACCGCCGGCTCCGTTTCCGTCACCTTCAGCGTCACCGTCTGGGGCAGCTCCATCGACAGGGCCTTGCCGTCGTAGAAGGTGATCTTCACCGGGTCGTTCTCCCGCAGGTACTTCATCATCCCGCCGACCATCTCCCCGCTCAGGGTCACCGGCTCGAACGTCTCGGCGTCCACGAACACGTAGTCGTCCCCGTCCTGGTACGAGTAGTTGTACTCCTTCGTGTCCAGGAACACGACGTCCACCTTGTCGTCCGGGTGGACCCGCTCCTGGGTGATGCTCCCGGTCGTCAGGTTCTTCAGCTTGAGGTACAGGATCGCCCGCCAGTTCCCGGGGGTGTTCAGGTCCCGGTCCAGGCAGTAGTTGAGCTGCCCGTTGTAGTTCAGCACCATCCCCCGGCGGATGTCGATCATCTTCGTCGCGGCCATCGGCGAGACTCCGGCTTGGCGGGCCGACCCGGCCCGGTCGTGGGACGCAGTCAGATGCCCCTTTTTCTATCACCGCCGGCGGCGGCGGAGTAGCCCGGCCGGGGCCGTACAATGGCCGGACCCGCGAGGACCCCGCCATGCCCGCCCGGCCCGCCGTGCTGCTCGCCGCCGTCCTGACCTCCGGGGGCTTACACCCCCGGCTCGCCCGGGCCGACGGCCCGGCCGACAACGTCCCGGACAAGGTCCGGCTCATCCCGCCGGCCGGGAACGACCTCCCGCCGGCGGTCGAGAAGGAGATTCGGGCCGGGCTGAAGGAGCTGCAAGACCTCCTCAAGGGGTTGGAGAAGTACGAGTTCTACCCGGACGTGGCGGTTTACGAGAAGGCGGTCCGGTGGGCGCTGGACTACAAGGAGGTGTACGACGGCAAGAAGGACGCCCCCGGGGCGACGGTGCGGGCGGTGCTGAAGTCCGGGCTGGAGCGGGCCCGGCAGCTCACGGACGGCAAGCACCCGTGGACGACGGCCACCGGCTTGGTCGTCCGCGGCTACCGGTCGAAGATCGACGGCAGCTACCAGCCATACGGACTGGTGGTGCCGAAGTCCTACGACTTCGAGGGCGACCTGCCGCACCGGCTCGATGTCTGGTGGCACGGCCGGGGCGAGACGCTGAGCGAGGCCAACTTCATCGACCAGCGGTCGAAATCGCCGGGCGAGTTCACCCCCCGGGGGGCGTTCGTCCTCCACCCCTACGGTCGGTACTGCAACGCCAACAAGTTCGCCGGCGAGGTGGACACGCTCGAAGCCATCGGCCACGCCTCCGAACACTACCGGATCGACGGTGACCGGCTGGTCGCCCGGGGGTTCAGCATGGGCGGGGCGGCCTGCTGGCAGTTCGCGGTCCACTACCCCGGGCTTTGGTGCGCCGCCGCCCCCGGGGCCGGGTTCGCCGAAACCCCGGAGTTCCTGAACGTCTTCCAGAATGAGAAGGCCGACCCGCCGTGGTACGAGCAGCGGCTGTGGCGGCTGTACAATGCGACCGATTCGGCGGTCAACATCTACAACGTCCCGACCGTCGCCTACAGCGGGGAGAACGACAAGCAGAAGCAAGCCGCCGACGTGATGGCCCGGGAGCTGGAGAAGGAGAAGATCGCCCTGGTCCACCTGATCGGCCCGAAGACCGGGCACAGCTACGAGAAGGCCGCGAAAGACCACCTGAACGGACGGATCGATGCCCTCGCCGGGCTGGGTCGGATGTTCACCCCGGAGCGGGTGCGGTTCGCAACCCCGACGCTGCGGCACAACCAGTCCGCCTGGGTGCGGGTCGATGGGTTGGAGCGGCACTGGCAGAAGGGGTACGTTCACGCCGCCCTGCGACTATCGATCTCGGACGCCAACGGTCAGTCCCGCCCGGCCACCGTGCTCGAAACCGAGGGCGTGACCGCGATCACCCTCCAGTTCCGGCCCGGGGAGTTCCCGGACGTTCTCGACGGGTCCGCTCTGTACATCGACGGAGCGAACGTGCTCCAGTACGCCGTCACCAACTCCGACCGGTCGCTGGCACTCTCGATCCGCAAGGTCGGCGGCAAGTGGCAGCAGGTCGCCTCGCCGAAGCCCGACGGGCTGGCCAAGGTTCACGGCCTCCAGGGACCGATCGACGATGCGTTCATGGATCGGTTCCTGATGGTCAAGCCGACCGGGAAGCCGCTGAACGAGAAGGTCGGCGGGTGGGCGGCCGGGGAGATGAAGCACGCCGTCGAGCACTGGCGGAAGCAGTTCCGCGGCGATGCCCCGGTGAAGGCCGACACCGAGGTCACGAAGGACGACATCGACAACGCCAACCTGGTCCTCTGGGGCGACCCGTCGAGCAACGCCGTCCTGGCCAAGATCGCCGACAAGCTCCCCGTGAAGTGGACCGCCGACGGGGTCACGGTCGGCGACCAGACCTACCCGGCCGGGACGCACGTGCCGGTCCTGATCTACCCGAACCCGCTCAACCCGGCCAAGTACGTCGTCCTGAACAGCGGCTTCACGTTCCGCGAGTACGACTACCTGAACAACGCCCGGCAGACGCCGAAGCTGCCCGACTACGCCGTCCTCGACGTGACCACCCCGCCGAACAGCCGCTACCCCGGGAAGGTCGTCCGGGCCGGGTTTTTCGGCGAGAAGTGGGAGCTGCTGCCCGACGACGGGCGGTAGGAACCCCAGGCCTATCGGCCTGGGCTACGTTGTGTCGGGCCTTCGGCCGCTCCGATCAATGCCCGGAGGGCCGAAGGCCCGACACAACATAGCCCGGGGTGAAGCCCCGGGTAGCGAGCCGAAACACGGACGGAGTCGACCCGAAATGCCCCGCGCCGTCCGCATCGCCGTTGTCCTGCTCCCGCTCGCCGCCGGGCTGGCCGCGGGGGGCTGGTTCCTCCTCCACCCCCCAGACGGGCCGGCGCCCGAAGCCCCGTCGCCGACAGCCCCGGTCGCCCGGGCCGCCGAACCGGCGGCCCCGCCCGGCAAGCTGGTCGTGCTGGTCGTCTTCGACCAGATGCGGGGCGACTACCTGGCCCGGTGGGCTTCGGCGTTCGGCCCGGACGGGTTCGAGCGGCTGAAGAAGGACGGCGTCTGGTTCAGCGATTGCCACCTCCCCTACGCCTGCACCTCGACCGGCCCCGGCCACGCCTCGCTCGCCACCGGGGCGCCGCCGTCGGTTCACGGCATCACCGAGAACGACTGGTACGACCGGAAGGAGGCGGCCCGGGTGTACAGCGTCCAGCCGCTGCGGCCCTACGACCGGGTGCCGCCGCTGCCGGGGGCCGGGCCGCCGGCCCGCGGGGTGGTGACTGGGTTCTCGCCCGAGCGGCTGTTGGCCGAGACGGTCGGCGACAAGCTGAAGGCCGCGACCGGCGGCAAGGGGCGGGTGCTGTCGCTGGCGGTCAAGGACCGGGCGGCGGCCCTGATGGGCGGGAAGAAGCCGGACGCCGCCTACTGCTTCGACGCCCGGGACGGTGTGTTCACGACGAACACCTACTTCCGCGACCGGGTTCATCCGTGGGTCGAAGAGTTCAACAGGGGCAAGCCGGCCGACGCCTGGGCCGGCAAGCCGTGGACGCCGCTGAAGGCCGATGCCGGCTTGTACGACAAGCTGGCCGGGCCGGACGACGCCCCGGGCGAGGCGTTCGGGTACGCCCAGAAGCGGACCTTCCCGCACCCGATGGGCGACGACCCCCGGCCCGGGCCGACCTACTACGGGGCGGTCGAGACCTCGCCGTTCGGCAACGAGCTGCTGCTGGAGCTGGTCAAGCGGGCGGTGGCCGGCGAGAAGCTCGGCCGGGGCGAGGCGGCCGACCTCCTGTGCGTCAGCTTCTCGTCCAGCGACCTGGTCGGCCACACCTGGGGGCCGGACTCGTGGGAGGTGCTGGACACCACCCTGCGGGCCGACCGGCTGGTGGCCGACCTGGTGAAGTTCCTGGACGAGGCGGTCGGCAAGGACCGGTACACGCTCGTCGTGACCGCCGACCACGGGGTCTGCCCGATCCCGGAGCAGAAGCGCTACCCGGAGCAGTACCCGGCGGCCGCTCGGGTGCCGGACGTAGCCTTACTCGTCGGGCTGCTCGAAGCCCTGGACGCGACCTACGGCGTCCCCCCGGCCGGCCGGACCCGGTGGCTGGAGCCGGCCCCGGCCGACGCCCGGTCGGTCCTCCCGTGGGTCTACCTGAACCACGCGGCCATCAAGGCCCGGGGCCTCGACCCGGCGGCCGTGGCCCTCTACGCCGCCCAGTGGTGCGGGAACCGGCCGTACACCCTGACGGCGTTCACCCGCCAGCAGATCGAGGCCGGCGACCTGCCGCCGCACGGGCTGGGCAGCGGCAACCAGGTGCGGGCGGTCGCCGGGATGGCGAAGCTGGCGTACCACCCGGACCGGTGCGGCGACTTCCTGGTGGTCCCCAAGCCGGGGGTGCAGATCACCCCGTACCCCGAGGGGACCGGGCACGGCAGCCCGCACCCGTACGACGCCCACGTCCCGCTGCTCGTCTACGGGGCCGGGGTGCCGGCGGCCGGGAAGGTGGACCGGCGGGTGTCGCTGCTGGCGGTGGCCCCGATCCTGGCCCGGGCGCTGGACGTCGCCCCGCCGGCCGGGGCCGCCGAGCAGGTGCCGGACGAGGTCACGAAGTCGCGGTTGGGGCTGCCATGACGACCGTTCACCACATCAACTGTGGCACGCTGCAGGCCCCGGGCGGGCCGGTGGCCGTCTGCCATTGCCTGTTGCTCGAAGACCCGGCCGGGCTGGCCCTCGTGGACGCCGGGATCGGGCTGGTCGACTGCCGCGACCCGGTCGGGCGGATCGACCAACGGATCATCGACATCGGCGGGTTCCGGTTCGACGAAGCCGACACCGCGGCCCGGCGGATCGAGGCCCTCGGCCTCCGCCCGGCCGACGTGCGTGACATCGTGTTGACGCACGCCGACCCGGACCACGCCGGCGGGCTGGCCGACTTCCCGCACGCCCGGGTCCACCTGGCGGCCGAGGAGTTGGCGGCGGTCGAGGCCGGGGACTTCCGGTATCAGCCGCCGCAGTTCGCCCACGGGTCGCGGTGGGTGCCGCACGGGCCGGGGACGCGGGACTGGTTCGGGCTGCCGGCCCGGCCGGTGCCGCTCGGGTTCACGTCCGAGGTGTTGCTCGTGCCGCTGTTCGGGCACACCCGCGGCCACTGCGGGGTGGCCGTCCGACAAGGCGACCGTTGGGTATTGCACGTCGGGGATGCGTACTACCTGCGGGCGGAGCTGTCGACCGACGACCACCCGGTCTCGGCCCTGGCCGCCGCCCGGGCCGCGGACGACCCGGCCCGCCGGGCGAGCCTGGAGCAAGTCCGCCGGCTCCACCGCGACCACGCCGACCGGATCGACCTGCTCGGCTACCACGACTCCGGCGAGCTGCCGGGGTGGCCCGGTTAGGGGCCGTACTCGTGGATGATCTCGCAGAGCTTGCCCAGCACCTTCCCCTCGCGGGTGGCCCCGACGCCCTTCGGCAGCGGCACGTTGTTCACGAAGACGGCGAAGTGCAGCTCGGCCCCGGCCCTGGTCGTCATGACCCCGGCCAGGGCCTTGCTCTTGAGCAGGAACCGGTCGTTGGCCGCGTCGTGCCAGATCAGGGTGCCCGTCTTGGCCGCCACCTTCCCCCGGGCCGGGCTGTCCTTGTCCACCGTCTCGGCTAGCGTCCCGTCCACCCCGAGGACCGGCAGCCCGGCCTTGTAGGCGTCCCACTCCGGCCGCTTGGCCATGCCCCGCAGGAGCTGCACCGTCGCCCGGGGGCTGACGAAGTCGGCCGGGGCGCCGCCGGCCCCGCCGCCGAACGACACCGCGTTGACATCGACCCCGAGGTCTTCGAGGATGCGGCGCTCCTCCCGCAGCCCGGCCTCGGCCGTGGTGTCGCCCTTCGACGCGGCGATCAGACTGGGCAGGGTGCTGGCGTACAGGTTGTGGCTGACCTTGAGCGTCACCGCCACCGCGTCCTTGAACGGGGCCGAGGTGAAGCTCGCCACCTTCCGGAGCTTGCCGTACCCGCCCTGCGGCGGCAGCGCCCCGCCGGTCGGCCGGGCCACGGCCGCGGTGGCGGTCACCCCGGCCCGCCGCAGGGCCTCGATGAAGAGGCCGCGGGCGAACACGGTCGGGTCGTCCGCCGGCAGGATGCGGACCAGCGGCTTGCCGCCCCGGGGCACCCGGCCGCGGACCGTGAACCGGTTCTCGCCGAGCGACGTGAGGGTGATCTGCGAGTCCGACCCGGCCGGCCCGGTCCCGACCAGGGCGTCCACCTGGACGACGGCCGTTTCCGGCCGGGTCGTCACCTTCGCCGGCCGGTCCTCGTCCTCGCCCGGCGCGACGATCACGTCCACCACGTTGTCGTTGACGACCACCGGGGAAACCACGTCCGGGCCGCTGCCGCTGCCCCGGGCCTTGGCGAACAGCCGGTCGTCCACCAGCACCTCGCCGTCCACCCGGGTGATGCCGGCCCCCTTGACCTGGTTGGCCAGGGCGTCGAGGGCCGCGAGCGGGTTGGTGTCGGTCAACTCGGCCTCGACCAGCCCGCTGTTGGCGTAGGTGTGGTCCCTGTCCTTGAAGGCGGTCTTGCCGGACGGGCTGGACCGCCCGCCGAGGGTCAGGTCGCCGGCGGCCACCAGGATCAGGTCGCCGACGAGCCGGCCCTTGAGGACGACGCCGCGCTGGTACACGGCCGTCTCGAACGTCTTGTCCGGGCCGAGGGCGACCAGTGCGGCCGCGCAGCTGAACAGCTTCGTCACCGACGCCGGGGCCAAGAGTGCGTCCGGGTTGCGGGCGTAGACGGCCTCGCCGGTCTTGGCGTCGGCCACCAGGACGCCCCAGGTGGCGTGGGCGTAGTCCGGCCCGTCGAGGACGGCGTCGAGCTTGGCCGCCAGCGACGGCTTCGGGGGAGGGGCCTGGTCGGCGGCCCTGGCAAGCGGGGGGTGTGAACCCCCCGGTACGGCCACGGCGACGGCCAGTGCGGCCGCCACGAGGGACGGGGCAATCGCTCGGCGCACGGGGCGGCCTTTCTTTTCCTGGGAGCGCGGGCGTCCCGCCCGCTCTTCGTCCGGTGCGGGCCGGAGGCCCGCGCTCCACGGAACCGGTCACTTCTTCGGCGGCGGGTCGGCCTTGTCCGCCTTCTTGAATCCGAGCAGCACCGTGGTCGGGGCGTCCGGGGCCTTCTCCCCGAGCGGGACGGCCAGCTCGTTGGTGTCGGTCATCCGCTTCACGTTCTTCTGGCCGTCCAGGAACTCCTCCGGGCCGACCAAGTCGTCGTACCCCGGCACCCCGTAGTGCATCGGCAGGACGAGCCGCTTCGGCTTGATCTGGGCCACCACCTTCTTGGCCTGTTCGCCGTTGATGGTGTAGATGCCGCCGATCGGGACGAAGAGCACGTCCACCGGGCCGATCGCCTTGACCTGGGCGCCGGTCAGCTCGTGGCCGAGGTCCCCGAGGTGGCAGAACACCAGCCCGTCGGCCTCGACCACCCAGACGGCGTTCTTCCCGCGCTGCATCCCGCCCAGGGCGTCGTGGTACGTCGGCAGGGTCCGCACCCGGGTCGTCAGCACCTTCTCGTCCACCGGGTTCCAGTCGATTCGCTTGCCGTCCTTCGTCGGCTTGAGGCCGAAGAACACCCGGCCCTTGTCGGCCAGCACCTCCGGCTGGGCGTGGTCGTCGTGCAGGTGCGAGATCAGGGTGATGTCGGCCGACACCCGGGGGCCGCCGAACGCCGGGATGGCGTGCGGGTCGAACACGATCCGCTGGCCGGCGGACGTTTCGACCTGGAAGAACGACTGGCCGAACCAGCGGACGGTGGCGGCCTTCGGGGGCGGGTCGTCGGCCCGTGACGACGGGCCGGCGAGCGCCGAGCCGACCAGGACGCCGGCGGCCAGGAGGAGTCGGGTCATGGGAGCCATCTCCGGGGGCCGGGCGTCAGCGGCCGAGGAACCAGCTCATCAGCCGGTGGCCGGGGTCGAAGGCGAGGGAACTGGCGGCCGTGGTCGGCTCGTCGTAGCTGGTCTGCCCAGCCGGGGCGATGCCGGTCCCGGCGGCCGCGAACGGCACCGCCCCGTAGGCGTGGGCTCGGGTAGCGAGGGTGGTCCGGTGGTCGGGCGAGATCAGGAGCCGCCAGTCGCCGTACCGGGGCAGGGCGTCGAGCAGCGGGCCGACGATGTGCCGGTCGATCCGCTCCAGGGCCTTCACCTTCTCGTCGGCCCGGCCCTCGTGGGACGCCTCGTCCGGGGCCTCGACGTGGACGCAGACGAGGTCGAACGCCCCCAGGGCCTCGACCCCGTACCGCCCTTTCGCGGCGTAGTCGGTGTCCAGGTAGCCGGTGGCACCGGGCACGTCGATCCGGTGCCAGCCGAGCAGGACCCCGACCCCGCGGACCAAGTCCACGGCCGAAATGATGGCCCCGCGGGGGCCGTACTTCTGGCCGAACGGTTCGATCGTCGGGGCCTTCCCCTGGCCCCACAGCCAGACCTGGGTGGCCGGCTTCTTCCCCTCGGCGATCCGCCGCTGGTTGACCGGGTGGGCGGCCAGGATCGGCTTGCTGGCCTCCATCAGCTCGATCAACAGGCCGGCTCCGGGGCCTTGCGGCAGGTAATCGGCGACGGCCTTGTCCGGGATGTCGTGCGGCGGCTGGCACTTCGTCCCTTCGAGCGGCGACGACGCGGACTTCCCCCGCCAGATCAGGATGTTGCGGTACTGAACGCCGGGGTGGAACTCGATGGTGCCGCCGGCGACCTCCCGGCCGCCCAACTCGTGCTGCAGGGCCTTGACGAGGACGCCGCCGTCCTCGCTGGAGATGTGCCCGGCGGTGAAGTCCCGCATGTGGCCGTCGGGGGCGTGGACGAGGTTGCAGCGGATCGCGTAATCATCCGGCCCGAGGTGGAGGCCCATCGCGGCGGTTTCGAGCGGGGCCCGGCCGGTGTAGACTTGCAGCGGGTCGTACCCGAACAGGGAGAGGGTGGCCACGTCCGAGGCCGGGGTGAGCGGGCGGGGGACGTTATCGGCCCGGCCGACGACCCCGAGCCGGGCGGCCCGGTCCATGTTCGGCAGGTCGGCGGCCTGGAGCGGGGTCCGCCCGCCGAGGGCCGGGAGCGGGTCGTCGGCACACCCGTCCGGGATGACGATCGCGTACTTCATGCGGTGCGTTATAGCAGGTCGAGGACGTGCTCCCCGCCGTGGGCCGGGTTGCCGATCAGCTTCTGGGCTTTGACATCGACGACCCAATCCATCTGTTCCAGGGGGATGTAGCCGATCAGCACCGGGCACTCGTCGGCCACCTCCATCGGATCGACGGTCGCGGTCCGACCCATGATCTCCACCCGGGCGGCGTCGTACACGCTAACCGTCCGCACCCCGGTCGGGGTCACCGCCTGCTTCTCGCTCTCCTTGGTCAACCCGAGTTGGTCGAGCAGCCGCTTGGGCAGGCCGAGCGAAGTGGCCCCGGTATCGACCCGGGCCTCGGCGACCGTCACCTTGCGGACCTTGTCCGGCGGAAGCCGCCCGAACTTGGCCTCGGTCAGGTCGTTGACGTTGTAGATGGTGGCCTCGACGAACACCTTACCCATGTCGGCGGTCTCCACGTGTCGGCCCTCCCGGGGATGTTCCGGTAGGCATTGTACCGCGGCGCCGGCACGGCTTGCCCGGTCGCCGCGGCTTCGCCGGTCGGCGTCACCGGGCCGGGGGCTTGAGCCGATCCGGAAGTTTTTTCACTTTTCGGTTCGCACCCCGGCCGGATATCGTGTAACTTGTCGGCATTGATCGTCGCGGCGGGCGGAGATATTCCCCCGCCGCCCACTCGGGCCCGCGGCCCGCGACCGGCAGCCCCCTCCCCGCCGGCCCGTCCGCGGCTCCCGCCCCCGGCCCCCGCGGTTGCCCCGCGTGTCCGCCGGTTTGCGGTCCGCTCTCGCACTCGCCCGCTCCGCCGTCCCGGTTCCCCGGGCCGGCCGTCC
>JAIEQN010001178.1 GCA_019747685.1 Gemmataceae bacterium | reverse complement strand
GGCCAGCATGACCGCGTACTCGACGGCCGTCGGGCCGTCCTCGTTCTTCAGGAACTCGACGAAGCTCTTGGTGATCGTCCGCATCGGGGTGTCTCCGGTCTCGGCGGTCGGGCCGGGCGGTCCCGGCCGGTGGTGGTATCGGGGCGGCGGCGGGGCGGCTCCGGCGGCCGCGGTCCGACCGGCTCGCCCCACACGACACAGACCTAGAATGCCCCGCCGGCGGCCGCCGGCCCTGGGTCGGTTTTTCCTGTCGATGCCGCCCTGACAGCGCCCGGCCCTCCGACAGTTCCCCGCCCCGTTCGGGCCGTCCCGAAAAACCCGTCCCGGGCCGCACCGGTGGCCGCCGCCGGGGTGTGTCGGGATAACAACCGTTCGTCTCCCACCCTGAACAGCTCGCGCCGGCCGGCCCCGCCGGCCGGCCTTCCGGGGTTACTCCGATGGCCGACGGCAGCACGCGGAAGAGCTTGACCACCACCGGCGGGGCCGGCCGGGCCCCGAACCGGGCGATGCTCCGGGCGGTCGGGTTCACCGACACCGACTTCCTAAAGCCGGTGGTCGGGGTGGCCTCCCTGTTCAGCGACATCACCCCGTGCAACAGCCACCTCGACCGGCTCGCCCTGAAGGGGCGGGAGGGCGTCCGGGCCGCGGGTGGGGTGCCGCAAACGTTCGGCGCCCCGACCGTCTCCGACGGGATCAGCATGGGCCACCCCGGGATGCGGTACTCGCTGGTGTCCCGGGAGGTGATCGCGGACAGCATCGAGACGGTGTGCGGGGCGATGAACCACGACGGCCTCCTGGCCTTCGGCGGGTGCGACAAGAACATGCCGGGCTGCGTCATGGCGATGGCCCGGCTGAACGTCCCCTCGGTCTTCGTCTACGGCGGGAGCATCCTCCCCGGGGTTGGGCCGCGGGGCGAGCCGGTGGACATCGTCAGCATCTTCGAGGCGGTCGGGCAGTTCCAGGCCGGGACGATCGACCAGGAGACGCTGCACAAGGTGGAGTGCGAGAGCTGCCCGGGGCAGGGGTCGTGCGGCGGGATGTACACGGCCAACACCATGGCCAGCGCCATCGAGGCGATGGGCTTGTGCCTCCCGTATGGGGCCAGCAATCCGGCCGTCTCGGCCGCCAAGGAGCGGGAGGCGTTTGTCGCCGGGCAGGCGGTGGTCAACCTGATCGAAAAGAACGTCCGGCCGCGGGACCTCATCACCCGGAAATCGCTGGAGAACGCCTACACCTTCGTTCTGAGCCTCGGCGGCAGCACCAACGCCGTCCTGCACCTGATGGCCATCGCCCGGGAGGCCGGAGTCGAGTGGACGCTCGACGACTTCGACCGGCTCGGGGCGAAGGTCCCGCACCTGGCCGACCTGAAGCCGGGCGGGAAGTACGTCATGCACGACCTCTACCGGGTCGGCGGCACGCCGGCGGTCTTGCGGGCGCTCTTGGACCGCGGGTTCCTGCACGGCGACTGTCCGACCGTTACCGGGAAGACGCTGGCCGAAAACCTGGCCGAGGTGCGTAGCGTCTACGACGCCCCGCAAACCGTCGTGTTGCCGGTGGAGAAGCCGATGTTCGACCATGGCATCATCGTGGTACTGAAGGGGAACCTGGCTCCCGAGGGGGCGGTGGCGAAAGTGGCCGGGCTGAAGCAGCGGAGCATTACCGGCCCGGCCCGGGTGTTCGACGGCGAGGAGGCGTGCTTCCGGGCGATCAGCGAGAAGCGGATCGTGGCCGGGGACGTGGTCGTCATCCGGGGTGAAGGGCCGGTCGGCGGGCCGGGGATGCGGGAGATGCTGTCGATCACCGGGGCTCTGATGGGGCAGGGGCTGGGGGAGTCGGTCGGCCTTATCACCGACGGCCGGTTCAGCGGCGGGACGCACGGGCTGGTGGTCGGCCACGTGGCCCCGGAGGCGTGGGTCGGCGGGCCGATCGGGCTGGTGAAGGACGGCGATTCGATCACCATCGACGCCGACCGGAAGGTGCTGACCCTGAACGCGGACGACGCCGAGCTGGCCCGCCGTAAGGCGGCGTGGGTGAAGCCGCCGTTGCGGGTCGAGCGGGGCGTCCTGGCCAAGTACGCCCGGCTCGTCCACTCCGCGTCCGAGGGGGCGGTGACGGGGTGAGCGCGGTATGCTGTTAATGACCCCGGGAGAGGCCGCATGACGACCGCGACCGCCGAGTTGACCGCCGCCGACCTCCTGCGGCGGTTCGGCCCGATCCCGCTCCGCCGCTTCCACTTCCCCCCGTACCCCGCGACCGTAGACGACGTGATCGACCTCCGCGAACGGGAGAACCGGTTGTTCGAACTGGTGGATGGCTTCCTGGTGGAGAAGGACATGGGCTTCCCGAGCGGGTTCGTGGCGGCCCTGATTCTCCGCATCCTCGGCCGGTTCGTGGATCCGCGCGATGCCGGCGTGTTGAACGGGGCGGATGGGATGATGGAACTGGCCCCGGACCTGGTCCGCATCCCCGACGTGTCGTTCTGCCACTGGGACCAGTTCCCGAACCGGACGGTCCCGATGACCCCGGTGCCGCGCCTCCACCCGGCCCTGGCGGTCGAGGTACTCAGCGGGGGGAACACGACCGAGGAGATGGACGGGAAGCTGCGCGACTACTTCGCCAGTGGAGCCGCCCTGGTCTGGCTGGTCGACCCGTTCGACCGGACGGTCCTCGTATTCTCTTCACCCGACCGGGCGGCCGCCCGCCGGCTGACCGCCGCCGACACGATCGATGGGGGCACGGTCCTCCCCGGGTTCTCGGTCGCGGTTGCCGACCTCTTCGCCAAGCTCGGCACTCCGTAACTCACCTCGCTCAGGGCCGGCCGGCGGCTAAACTAGAGGCGGGTCGTCGTCCTCCAGGATGGGAAGGCTCGCATGGTCCGCCGGCTCGCCGCACTCGTCACCCTCGTCGCCATCGGGGGGCTGATGTCCCCCGCCCGGCTAGCGGCGGCCGACCCGCCCGACCGGGCCGCGGCCGACGCCGCCCTCGTCAAGACCGCCCAGGGGATGCTCGCCGGCCTCCGCACCCACACTCTCCCCAACGGCCTGCGGGTCTACCTCCTGCCGGTCCCGAACAGCCCGGTCGTCACCACGATGGTGGCGTACAAGGTCGGCAGCGGGGACGAGGAGAAGGACCAGACCGGCCTGTCCCACTACCTCGAACACCTGCTGTTCAAGGGGACCGACAAGCTCCTGCCCGGAGACATCGACCGGGCCACCCAGCGGAACGGCGGGCACAACAACGCCTACACCAACGAGGACATGACGGTCTACCACTTCGACTTCGCGGCCGACAAGTGGCAGACCCCGCTGGAGATCGAGGCCGACCGGATGCGGAACGTCCGGATCGACGCCAAGCACGAGTTCGAGCAGGAGAAGGGGGCGGTCATCGCCGAGCTGGCCCAGGGCGAGGACTCGCCGTGGGAGCTGGAGGGGAAGACCATCCTACCGCTCCTGTTCCCGAAGGAGTCGCCGTACTCCCACCCGGTCATCGGCCAGGAGGTCCACGTCCGGGCGGCCACCGCCGAGGTCATCAAGCGGCACTACGACAAGTGGTATCACCCGAACAACGCCGCGCTCGTGGTGGTCGGCGGGATCGACCCGGACGCGGTGCTGGCCAAGGTCAAGGAACTGTTCGGGCCGATCCCCCGGGGCGACCTGCCGACCCGGAAGGCGGCCCCGGCCCGGCCGGCCCCGGCCGAGCTGGTCCGGAAGGAATTCCCGTCCAAGTTCGACGTGCCCCGGCTGGTCGTCGGGTTCAACACCATCGCCGTCGACAGCCCGGATGACCCGGTGCTGGACGTGGTCTCCACGATCCTCGGCGACGGCAAGACGGCCCGGCTGTACAAGGCCCTGGTCGAAGGGGCCGAGCTGGCGTCGGCCGCGACCACGGCGAACAGCTCCGGCCGCTACCCCGGCTGGTTCGGGGTGTACGTCGAACTGCTCAAGGGGGCCGACCGGGCCAAGGCCGAGGGGATCGTCTTCGCCGAGTTGGAGAAGCTGGCGGCCGCCCCGCCGACGGCCGCCGAGGTCGAGCGCGCCCGGCGGAAACTGCTGGCCAATTACGTGTTCGGCCGGGAAAGCGTCCACCGCCTCGCCGACAGCGTCGCCCGGGCCAGCACCTACCCTGGCGGGGAGGACGTGGCCAAGTTCTACGCCGACTACCTGGCCCGGCTCGGGGCGGTCACCCCGGCCGACGTGCAGAAGGCGGTGAAGGCGTACCTCGGCCGGAAGCAGGCGGCGGTGGTCTGGTCGGTTCCGAAGGAGGAGGGAAAGGGTGGAGCCGGGCGAACGGGCGCCGGCCTCCTGGAGCGCGGGCCTCCGGCCCGCACCCGGAGCGGGCCTCCGGCCCGCGCTCCAGGGGCTGGTTTCTCCCTCACCGCCGCCAAGCGGACGGTCCTGCCGAACGGCCTCGTCCTCATCACCCTGGAGGACCACCGCGTCCCGATCGTCGTCGCCGGCGTCGAGGTGAAGGACCCGACCCTGCGGGAGCCGGCCGACAAGGCGGGGGTGGCCGCCTTGGTCGGCGACCTGCTCGACGAGGGGACGGACAAGCACACCGGCGAAGAGATCGCCGCCCTGATCGAGGACGCCGGCGGCGACCTCGGCTTCTCATCGTCCGGCGGGTCGCTCAAGGTACTGACCCCGGACACCGACCTCGGCCTCGGGCTGCTGTTCGACTCGATCGTTCGGCCGTCCTTCCCGGCCGACGCGATCGAGCGGAAGCGGGGGCAGCTCTTGTCGGCCATCGCCGACGCCGAGACCCAGCCGCGGACCAGGGCCCGGACGGCGTTCCAGAAGGCGGTCTACGGCGACCACCCCTACGGCCGGTCGTCGCTCGGCCGGAAGGAGGTGGTCGAGAAGCTGACGGCCGACGACCTGCGGGCCTTCCACAAGGCCGCGTTCGCCCCGGACCAGGCGGTCGTCGTGGTGGCCGGGGACATCGACCCGGCCAAGGTGGCCGAGCGGGTCGAGGAGCTGACGAAGGACTGGAGGCCGGCCAAGGCCCAGCCGCCGGCCGTCCCGGCCCCGCCGAAGGCCACGGCCGTCGCCCAGAAGGTCGTCAGCGACCCGGCGGCCGCCCAGGTCCACGTCTACGTCGGCCACCTCGGCGTCACCCGCCAGAACCCGGACTACTACAGGCTGCTGGTCCTCGACAACGTCCTCGGCACCGGCCCGGGGTTCACCGACCGGCTGTCGGCCACCCTCCGCGACCGGCAGGGGTTGGCGTACACCGTCAACGCCGCCATCAGCAGTACCGCCGGGAACCAGCCGGGGACGTTCGTCGGGTACATCGGCACCTTCCCGGACAAGTTCGTGTACGTCCGGGACGGGTTCGTCAAGGAGGTCAACCGCATCCGCGACGAGGCTCCGACCGCCCAGGAGGTCGAGGACGCCAAAAAGTACCTGCTGGCCAGCCTGCCGTTCCGGTTCACCACCCTGTCGGCCGTGGCCGCCGAGCTGCTGGCCGCCGAACGGTACGGCCTCGGATTCGACTTCCTGGAGGCGTACCGGAAGGAGGTAGCGGCCGTCACCCCGGCCGACGTGCAGGCGGCGGCCCGGAAGTACCTCGACCCGAAGGCCCTGGCGGTGGTGGCGGTCGGGCCGATCGACGCCGAGGGCAAGCCGCTCACCCCGCCGAAGGGGAAATGAACCCGGCCCGCCGGCCGGGCGTAGAATGATCGCTCCCGGCCGGCCCCGAGGTCCCGATGAACGACGCCCCGTCTGCCCGGCCCCCGCAGGACCGTCCGGACATGAGCTCCGTCCTCAAATACGCCGTGCCCCTGGCCGTCCTGGTCGGGGTGGTGTTTGCCGTCACCTACTTCTCCCGGTACACCCCGACCGACGACGGCCCGCCGGGGTTTGTCCTGCAGGAGAAGGGGGAGTCCGCCCCGGGCAAGCCGCTCGTCTTCTTCACCACCGCCCGCCGGTGGAACCCCCAGTCGCCCAGCCTCCCGGACCGGGCATTCCCCGGGTTCTTCCCGATCGACCCGGTGAGGCCCCAGGTGGCCCATTTCTGGTTCGAAAATCGGAACACGGAGCCGGTTACCCTCCAGCTCAAGGGGGTCAGTTGCTCGGCCTGTAGCGGCGGTCGGGTCGCCCCCCTCCCGGCCGAGGCGACCCGGCTGCTCCTCCAGGTATCGGCCGCCTCGCTCCTCCCGCAGGGGTTGACCACCGGGCTAGCCGGGGCCGGGATGGTCGGCCCGGCCGCCCGTCTCTTTTCCGCCCCCGACGCCCTCCCCTGGCAGGGGTACACGTTCTCCGAGCACCGCGGGGACTTTTCCCAGGTCCGGTACACCGTCCCCGGGGCCGCCAACGCCGACGGCTGGTCCCCCCAGTGGGGCATCCTGGAGCTGAACTTCAAGGTCGGCGAGAACCCGTCCCTGCCGCTGACCGCCGACTTCCTGAGTCGGGTCGGGACGACCGAGCAGGTCGGGGCCGACCGGTTCAGCATCCACTACCGGCCGTCCAAACCGCTGGAGGTCGACCGGCAGGCGATCGACCTGCCCGAGCTATCGACCTCGGCCCCGGTCCAGACCGGCGAGTTCGTGGTCTTCTCCCCGGTCAACGAGGGCTCCACGCCGCCGACCGTGCGGGTGGACTTGGCGCCGGGGGCGACCGAGGAGGTCGGGGAGTGGGTGACGGCCGGGCCGCCGGTCCGGCTCGCCCCGGCCGAGTTGGAGGCCCTGGCCGCCCGGCTGACCGAGATGTCCAAGGAGCCGTTCCGGGTGGCGTCCGGCTACCGGGTGCCGGTGGTCGCCCGGGTCAAAGTGGGGGACCGGCCGGCCGACATCGGCCGGTTGGAGCGGACGGTCTACGTGACCGACGGGGCCGAGTCACGCGAGGTCCGGGTGAAGGCGGGGGTCCGCGGCCCGGTCTACCTCACCGGGGAGGCGAAGGAGGTCGCTTTCGGGACGTTCCGGGGGGCGGCCGGGGCGGCCGCCACCTACGAGCTCACCACCGAGGCCCCGGGGACCGAGCTGGCCTGGGTGCCCGGGGAGACGGTCCCGAAGTACCTGACGGTCGAGCTGACCCGGCAGCCCGACCGGGGCGACTACGGCCGGTACAAGATGCGGGTGACGATCCCGAAGGGGGAGTTGGCCGGGGAGCTGACCGGCGGGGTGGTGGTGCTGGAGGCGAAGGGGCCGACCCGCCAGCGGATCCGCATCCCGGTCACAGCCCGGGGCAGCCGCTGACGGCCCGTAGCCGCCGTCACCTGTCCCCACCTCCCCACTGCCCCGGGTTGATGCCGCCTGCCGGATCGGGTATGCTCCGGCCACCACGGAGGACCGCCCGATGACCGACCGGAATGCGCCCCCGGCCGCCCGCCGGCTCGGGCTGGCGGTGCTGACCGCCGGGCTGCTCTTCGGCGGTGTGGCCGCGTCGTGCCACAAAGCCGGGCTGAACACCGCCGGTGAGACCGCCGCCCCGCCGGACGGCAAGGCCACGCCCCCGGCCGCCCCCGACGACTGGCCAGCCGACGCCAAGCCGGAGGCGGTGATCGTCCTGTCCGGGGAGACGTTCGGCTACCTCCAGCCGTGCGGGTGCAGCCGGCCCCAAAAGGGTGGGCTCGAACGCCGGGCCAACCTGATCGCCGGGCTGAAGGCGAAGGGCTGGCCGGTGGTCGCCGCCGACCTCGGCGACCTCTACCCGCACGACGACCCGGACCATCCGCTCGGCCCGCCCCGGCTGCGGCTGCCGGCCGAACAGGCCCGGCTGAGGTACGTCACCTCGCTACACGCCCTGCGGGACATGGGGTACGTGGCCGCCGGGGTGGGGAAGACCGAGTTCGACGGCGGCTTGGTCCGGCTGGTCGCCGAGTACCCCCTCCAGAAGGAGCAGCCCCCGTACCTGCTGGCCGGGAACCTCTCCGGGCTGGCCGACGGCAAGTCGGTCCCCCGCGAGCAGTTCTTCCCCCCGGCCGAGGGGGGCGCCCGGCCGACCGTCGGGCTGGCCGAGGTGACGACCGCCGGGCCGGTCACCGTCGGGGTGGTCGGGGTGGTCGGCGATGACGTGGCCGCGGTCGGGCGGAAGGCGGACAAGGCCCTGGGGTTCGCGGACGCCCGGGCGGTCCTCCAGCGGGCGGTGGCGGGCCTGCCGGACCCGGCCAAGAAGCCGGCGGTGAACGTCCTACTCTTCCAGGACTCGGCCGAGAACGCGGCGGCGGTGGCCAAGGACCGGCCGGAGTTCCAGGTGGTCCTGTGCCGGTCGGAGGACCCCGAGCCGCCGCAGTTCCCGAAGGTCGTCACCCACCCGGACGGGCGGAAGACGCTGGTGATCCAGGTCGGCCACAAGGGGCGGTACGTCGGGCTGGTCGGGGCGTTCAAGCGGCCCGGCGGCGGCCTCGACCTGAAGTACCGGCTGGTCCCCCTCGGGGAGGACTACCTCACCCCGCCCGGCGAGGAGGCGGCGAAGGCCAACCCGGCCCTGGCCCGGATCGAGGAGTACGCCCGGGAGGTGAAGGACCGGGACTTCCTGCGGAAGGTCCTTCAGGCCCCGCACCCGTCCCAGCTCCAGCAGCCCAAGCTGAACCTGTCGTTCGTCGGGGCGGACCGGTGTGCCGGCTGCCACCCGGGCGAGTACGCCAAGTGGAAGACCACGCCCCACAGCCACGCCTACGAGTCGCTGGAGAAGGCGGCCCGCCCGGGGCTGCGGCCGTTCGACCCGGAGTGCGCCGTCTGCCACACCGTCGGGTACGGGTTCAAGACCGGGTTCGCCGCCGCCGACAAGACGCCCGGGCTGTTGCACAACGGGTGTGAGAACTGCCACGGCCCGGGGAGCGGCCACATGGGGTCCCCGCGGAACGCCGACCTGCTCGCCCTGCAAGCCCCGTGGAAGGCCGGCAACCCGGCCAACCGGCTGCCGGACCGGGCGACGATGGAGAAGATCGCCGCCCTCGACCCGACCGAGCGGGGCAAGGTTCCGCTCACCACCGCCCAGGAGCTGACCGTCCGGGCCGTGGCGGCGATGTGCATGCGGTGCCACGACGGGGACAACGACCCGCACTTCGACCTGTTTAAGTACTGGCCGAAGGTCGCCCACTCCGGGCTGGCCGGGAAGTGAGGGGCACCGGCATACCTGCCGGTGCCCGGCTCGTCGTCGGGCTAGCCGAGGCGTGACGGCCCGCCCGGCCGGCCGAGCGCCTCCGCCGCCCGGCCCGGGAGCGGCCGTTCGGCCGAGTCTCCCCGCATGATGACCAGGTCGGCCAGGACGTTGGCCAGCCGGTCCGGCTCGACCGGCTTGGTCAGGTGGAGGTCGAACCCGGCCTCGGCCGTCCGCCGGCGGGCGTCCTCGTCCCCCAGGGCGGTGACGGCGACCAGCGGCAGCCCGCCCGCCCACGGCCGGGCCCGCAGCCGACGGCCCAGCTCGACCCCGTCCATCCCCGGCATCATCAGGTCGAGGATGGCCGCGTCCGGGCGGAACTCCTCGGCGGCGACCAACGCCGACAGCCCGTCATAACAGACACGGGCCTCGAACCCGGCCAGGTCGAGCAGCACCCCGAGGGTGTCGGCGATGTCGTGGTTGTCGTCCACGCACAGCACGCGCAGGACCGGTTCGTCGGTCGGCATGGTCCACCCCCGGACCGGATTATCATGCAACGGCCGTACCGGGTACACCCGTCCCATCAATGGTAGCACGTGCCCCTGGCCGTCGGTGTCGGAACTTCCCGCCGGCATACCCCCCGGCCCGTCCGAGTAACGCCGGATGGGCCGGCCGTACCGGTTACGCCGGGCGGATGCCCAGGTCCTTGAGCTGGCGGGGGTCGACCGGGGCGGGGGCGCCGGTCATCAGGTCCCGGGCCTTCTGGTTCTTCGGGAAGGCGATCACGTCCCGGATGTTCGTCGTCCCGGCCAGGAGCATGCACCACCGGTCCAGCCCGAGGGCGATCCCGCCGTGCGGCGGGGCCCCGCTCTTCAGGGCGTCGAGCAGGAACCCGAACCGCTTCCTCGCCTCCTCGGCCTCCATCCCGAGCAGCCCGAAGACGGCCGACTGGACCTCCTGCCGGTGAATCCGGATGCTCCCGCCGCCCACCTCGTAGCCGTTGAGCACCAGGTCGTAGGCCTTGGCCCGGGCCTTCCCCGGGTCCGACTCCAGGGCCGGCAGATCCTCGTCCATCGGGGCGGTGAACGGGTGGTGGATGGCCGCCCACCGCTTCTCCTCGTCGTCCCAGGCGAACATCGGGAAGTCCACCACCCAGAGGAACCGGAACTGGTCCGGCCGGGGCTGGTACGGCACCGGCGGCCGCTTCTCGGCCTTCGCCTTCTCCTCCTCGGCCGCGTCGTACTCGGCCTTTTCCTCCCACCAGTTGCGGTACAGCTTGAGGGCCACCCCGAGGTGGGCCCGCAGGCCCCCGAGGGCGTCGGCCGCCACCTCCGGCTTGTCGGCCACGAACAGTAGCAGATCGCCCGGCTTCACATTCAGCCGCTCCCGGAGCTTGGCCTTGAGCGGCTCGGGGAAGAACTTCTCGATGCTCCCGGTCAGCTTGTCGCCGTCGGCCTTCATCCAGGCCAAGCCCTTCGCCTTGAACGTCTCGGCGATCTTGGGCAGCTCGCCGCCCGGCTTGAGGGCGGTGTTGCTGTACTTGTCGGCCGCCCCCACCGCGTTGATCGCCCGGACCACCCCGCCGGCGGCCACGGCCGACTTGAACACCCCGAACTCGCTCTCGGCGGCCAGGTCGGTCACGTCCACGACCTCCAGCCCGTACCGCAGGTCCGGCTTGTCGCTGCCGTACCGGGCCATCACCTCGGCGTAGGTCATCCGCGGGAACGGCACCGGCACCTCGACCCCGAGGCAGGTGCGGAACACCTCGGCCGCCAGCCCCTCCATTAGCGACAGGATGTCGTCCCGCTCGGCGAACGACACCTCCACGTCGAGCTGGGTGAACTCCGGCTGGCGGTCGGCCCGCAGGTCCTCGTCCCGCAGGCACCGGGCGATCTGGAAGTACTTGTCGTACCCGGCGATCATCAGCAATTGCTTGTACAGTTGCGGCGACTGGGGCAGGGCGAAGAACTCGCCCGGGAACACCCGGCTGGGGACCAGGTAGTCCCGGGCTCCTTCCGGCGTGCTCTTGCCGAGCAGCGGGGTTTCGAGTTCGAGGAACCCGCGGGCGTCGAGGAAGTCGCGGATGGTCTTGTTCATGCGGTGCCGCAGGGCCAGCACCCGCTGGAGCGTCCGCCGGCGGAGGTCCAGATACCGGTACTGGAGCCGCAACTCCTCGCCGGCCGGCTCCTCGTCCGGGAACTCGGTGACGCTGAACGGCAGCGGCGGGCACTCGTTCAGGACGTTGAACGCCTTCGCCAGGACCTCGACCCGGCCGGTCGGGATGTTTTCTCGGGCGGCCCCTTCGAGCCGCTTGCGGACCGTCCCCTTGACCGACAACACCCACTCCCGGCCGACCCGGTTGGCCGCCTCGAACAGGGCCGGGTCGTCGGCCTCGAACACCACCTGGGTCAGCCCGTACCGGTCGCGGAGGTCCACGAACACCTGCCGGCCGTAGTTCCGGGTGATGAGGACCCACCCGGTCAGGGTCACGTCCTGCCCGACATGACCCTCCCGGAGTTCCCCGCAGGTGTGCGTCCGCTGCCACTCGACCATTGTGTTCTCCTCGGCGGGTGGTGTCGGTGACGACTCCCCCCTCCCCCTCAAAAATACGGAATCCGTAACCCATTACCAAATATGAACTTCGGGCGATAACCGCGCGACCACCCCGCCACGCTCATCGCCCGACTGTGACCTAAGTCATGGACCAATTTCGGGTTCGGAACCGGACCCAGCGATACCGTATCCTGTCATGCTACCCCGAACCCCACGGACCATGTGGGGCAATTAGTGAACATCTGAACCCTACACTCCCGTTTCGGGGAGTCAACCGAATCCGGCCGGGCGGGGTCAATATACGGACCGCCCCCGGCCGGCGGCGGTTCGGCCGGCGGCGGTTTCCCGCTGGATTCTGCCCCCCGGCCGGGGGATGATGGGACCCGGGGGTCGTCTACTCCCGGCCGGGCGACCCCGGGGGCACGAGGGCACGACCATGTTCCGGACGATGCGACGGGTGGTGGCGGGGGCGGTAGTGTTCACGGCCGGGGTGTCGGCGGTCGCCGCCGCGGCCCCGGCGAAGGACCCCGACCCCCTGCCGGTCGAGTCGAAGTGGAAGGGGAAGCTGACCCAGAAGGGGAAGATCAAGGGGGACGAGGTGCCGCTCGACCTGGACGCGGTGCTGACCGTCACCAAGCGGGACGGGGACAAGTTCGAGGCCGAGCTGTTCGAGGAGGGGGAGCCGGGCATCCGGCTGACGTACCTGGTCAAGGGCGAGGTGACGAAGGCGAAGGACGGGAAGGGCCACGCCGTCGAGTTCAAGTCCTACGACTTCAAGGACGCCCGGTCGGAGACGTTCCTCAACATCCCGTACAAGGGGACGATCGACGGGAAGAAGCTGGCCGGGACGTGGAAGCACCCGCCGACCGACGACGACACCACCATCGAGGGCGACTTCACCCTGGAGTTGGTGAAGTAGGGTCGGCTGTGCCGGCCGTGAAACCAGGTGGCCGGCACAGCCGGCCCTACACCCCCGGGTCGGGCGACGGCGGAGGACGGGTCATGAGTCGGTGGACGGTCGGCCCGGCGGCCCTGCTACTGGCGGCCGGGTGGCTGGCGGCGGTCCCGGCCCGGGAGACGGACCCGCTACTGGTCGGGACCAAGTGGACCGGGACGCTGACCCAGAAGGGGACGTTCGCCGGCGGCGCGGCCGGTCCGCCGGAGTTCCGGACCGTCCTGACCGTCACCCGCCGGTCCGGGACCGAGTTCGGGGCCGACCTACGGGAGCAGACCGACGGGCTGGACATCACCTACGTCGTCAAGGGCGAGGTCGGCCGGGCGGCCGGCGGGAAGGGGTACGCGGTGACGTTCCGGTCGGTCGACGCGAAGGACATCTCGGGCACCCTGGCGATTCTCGGCGTCCCGTACGCCGGGACGGTGGCCGGGAAGTCGCTGAAGGGGACGTGGAAGTACCGCCCGCCGGACACGGCCACCGCGATCGAGGGGGAGTTCATGCTGGAGCTGTCGAAGTAGGGTGGGCCGAGCGGGCCGCAGGCCCCCGACGGCGGCCGGTCAGGCGCCGGGTTTTCCCTCCCCCGCAAGGGGAAGGTGATAAACGGCCACACCCCGAGGGGCCGAGGGCGCTGACCCAGTCACGAATCCAATCATCCTACAACCGGTTCGCCCCCGGCTTGACACAGTCCGGCCGGACGGTATGAACCCCGTCCGGTCCCTCATCACCCCACCCGCGAGCCCGCCCATGGCCCGTGTCGTGGTCGTCCTCTGCGCCGTCGCGTTCGGTGGTTGTGCCGCGTTCCGCCCGGACCGGCCGACCGCACCGGCGGTGGTCGCGTACCGCCCTGGCGGGCCGGTGGCGGTCGCTGCCGTCCAGGCCCCGGCCGTGTACGACCTCGTCCGGGCCGACACCGGGGCGGTAGTCGTCACCCGCTACCTCGGCCCCGAGGTCGGGGTCGGGTTCGACCGGGACGGATACGGGCAGGCCCGGGCGGCGGCCGGGGACGAGCGGTGGCCGGTGGCCGACGCCCCGCACGAGTGGCGGGTCAGCCCGGCGACCGCCCGGCTCGAACGTGACCGGAAGGTGAAGGAGGTGACGGTCGCCGCCAACCGGGCGGTCGACGACGGTGCCCAGGTGGTCGGCCGGGTCTGCTACCCGCCGCTCTGGGTGGCGGCGTGGCCGGCCGGCGTCCTCCGCGGCGGGGCGCTGGTGCCCGGCGACACCGGGCGTTGACCTGCCTCCGACCTACCGCGGCTGTTTGGCGACCTCGGCCGGCCACTCCAAGGCGACGCCGGCCTTCGTCAGCCCGGCCTGGAAGTCTTTCAGCAGCGCCCCGTCCCGCCGAACCTGCCGCGGCGTGCGGCCCTTCGACCGGCAGAATGCCACCAGCTCGCCGACCGCCTCGCCGACCGACCATTCCACGGGGTGGAGCCGGTAGCAGCCGTTGGTGATGTGTGTCACCCCGATGGTTTTACACGCCGGCAGGAGGTTCTCGACCCGCTGCGGGATCAGGCAGCCGAGCGGAATCTGAAACGGCAAGGACGACACGTCAACGTAATTCTTTCCGCCGGTGGACGGGTGCAGGTCGATCCGGTAGCTGCCGACGCCGACCGAATCCGGGAACGGCTCGGCGGCGAACTCGCCCGGCTTCTTCCCGGTCGCGGCCGCCCGGGCATCCGTCCCGACGTGCTGCTCGGTGACGGTGAACGCGGCCTTAACGCGGCGGCTTTCGCGGACGTAGGGGGCCATCGCCAGCCCGTCCTCGGTGCCGACCACGTCGGGCCGCAGCCGCAGCCCCTTCCACCCCCGCCGGCCGTCCGCCCGCGGGGCCTCGGTCTGCATCCAGTACAGGAGCGACAGGCTCAGCTCCTTGGCCGCCCCGACGGCCCGCTCCCGCCGGTCGAGCGGACCGCCGAACAGCGGCTGAAGCCAGTAGTCGTTCTGCGGCCAGTTGACCAGGCAGATGTCGGACGGATAGGTCCCGTCGGCGAAGTTCGCCCGGTCGGCGATCCGCCGGTAGGTCCAGAGGTTGAGCACGCCCTTCGGGGCCGGGCCGGCCGGGTCGAAGGCGACCGCCCGCGGCTTGAGCGTGACCGGGTTCGACATGTCCCACGACAGGAGGTTGCCCGGCCACGGCGGGTCGAGCCGCGGGACGTAGTGCTTCCACTGCCGGTACGATCGCGGCTCGGGGATGGTGTGGTCCTCGCCGGCGACGTGATCGACCGCGAAGCAGACGGTACACGCCTGGTGGTCGGCCGGGTCGGCCCGGTCGGGGGCGTGGGGCTCGCGGGTGTCGCGGCGGCCCTCGGCCCCGGTGACGAACTCGACGCCGGCGAGCGGCAGCACGTCGCCCAGTTCGGTGGCGTCGGCGAAGTACGGGGCGGTCAGGGTCAGCTCGCGGCCGGTCCGAGTGTCCCGGACCGTGACGGCCTTCACCGCGTCCCTCCCGGTGTCGGCCGCCACGGGGACGTAGGGCTGGAGGAGCCGGACCCGGCCGCCGCTCAGGTACGGGGCGAGGAGTTCGAGCAGCACGGCGACGGCGACCCGCGGCTCGTGGCAGAGCTTCGAGACGGAGCCGTTGCCGGGGTTGAGGGCGGGGTTCTTGGCGGCCGCCTCGGTGGGCGGGTAGTTCCGGCGGTAGAAGTCGCGGACCCTCGACCGGAAGGTGCCGTAGAGTTTGGTCGGTGGAAACGTCTCGATGGTGGGGTATTCGTCGGGCGGGACGGCCTGGGCGGTGAGCTGGCCGCCGATCCAGTCGTACTCCTCGGTGACGACGACCTTCAGCCCGTTGCGGGCGGCGGCCAGTGCGCAGGCGACGCCGCCGACCCCGCCGCCGAGGACGACGAGGTCGGCGGCGAGTTCGCCCGGCGGCCGCCGGGGGTCGGCGGCGAACGCCGGCAGCAGGTGGGCTAGCGGAGAGACGGCCGACAGGGACAGGAAGGCCCGGCGGTTCATAGCAGCCAGGGGTCAGGAGTCAGGGGGCAGGAGTCAGGGAAGGCCGAAGCCGGGTGGCCTCTTCTGACTCCTGTCTCCTGCCCCCCTGACTCCTGAACTAGTCTTCCCGCTTGGCGTCGGCGATGGCCCGGATCTTCTCCCCGAGCAGGGCCACGTCGAACGGGTGCTTGTACACGTCATTGAACCCGTGCTGGCCGAGCGACTCCGGGCTGGCCTCGTCCTCACCGGCCAGGCCGACGATGAGGGTCCCGGTGTGGGTCTCGTCGGCCCGCAGCCGGGCGACGATCTGGATGGCCTCGCTCCGCCCCAGCCCGAGGTCGATGACGATGGTGTCCGGCTGGAAGTTGCCGGCCAGCATCCCGGCCTCGAACCCGCTGTTGGCGAGCTGGAACTTGTAGTCCTCGTCCTCGGGGAGGAGTTCCTTGAGCCGGTCGTTGAACAGCTTCTCGGTCCCGATCAGCAGGACCTTGTGCCATTCCTCTTCTTCCAGCTCCCCCAGCGGCATCCCGTGTTCCTTGAGGAACCGGATGAGCTGCTCGCGGGGGATGCGGCGGTCCTGGCTGCCGGGGATGCGGTACCCCTTGAGCCGGCCGGAGTCGAACCACTTCGAGACGGTCCGGGGGGCGACCTTACAGATCTTGGCGACCTGTCCGGTGGTGAACACCTTCTT
>JAIEQN010001009.1 GCA_019747685.1 Gemmataceae bacterium | reverse complement strand
CTTGTCGTGGGTATGTTGCCGGCGAGCGGGGGGCGTTAGCGACCGGAGGACCGACGTCGGGTCGCTCACGCCCCCCGGTCGCCCGGGCGTCACAACGGCGCCGGCAAATCCCGCCGGGTAAACACCCGCCAGGCGGCCAGGTAGCCGACCGTCCCGGCCGCCAGTAGCACCGGGACGACCGGGACTTCGACGAGCGGCCGGCCGCCGGCCCAGGCCGCCCCGAGGTCGGCCCACCACTCGTCCCGGAGCATGATCCGCTGCGGCTGGTAGTAGAAGAAGACGCTGAGCGGGCGGACGAAGGCCGCGTCCGCCCACAACTGGCCGAGGACGTTGGCGATGAACATGACCACCGCCACCAGCACCCCATAGCCCACCACCTTCCACCGGCTCCGGCCGGCCGCCGACAGGGCCATCGTGATCCCGCTCAGGGCGAGCATCAGGGCGGCCAGGTTGACCAGCGCCGGCGGCTGCCCCCGCCCGCTCACCTCGACCGTTCGCGGCTCGTCCGGGACCGGCAGCCGCAGCCCGGCCGGGTTGGTCCGGTTGAACTCCTCCAGGGCGGTGTAGTCCTCGACGAACGGCCCGACCGCCACGAACCCGAACTGCGTCCCGGCGAACACGGCCAGGCACAGGGCCGGGATGGCGACCGCGTCCACGATCAGGTGGGCCAGGATCAGCCGGTCCCGGGGGACCGGCTGGGACATCAGCAGCTCCATCGTCCCCTTGTCGATCTCCCCGGCGACGGCCCCGGCCGCCCGGCCGACCGCCCAGACGACGGCCAGGATCAACACGACCGGGTGGAGCAGCTCGACGGCCAGGAAGTCGGTGGCCTGGTCGAACCGCAGGTCGGCCCCGCCGAGGACGGCCTGGGACACCTTCCCCGGCCCCTTGAAGATGACCTTCTCGAACAGGTCCGGGGGGAGCCGGGCGAAGCTGGTGACGGTGGTCACGAACGGGGTGATCTCGGCCGTGATCCGCTGCGTCACCTTGACCCACAGGGCGCTGAACAGAAACAGCAGCAGGCAGACCACGACCAGGGCCGGCCGGATGTCGCGGATCAGCTTGCGGACGAGGATGAGGGTCATCGGTGGGGTGGCCCGAGGTGCAGGACGAAATTGGGCTTGACAGCCCGAAGCGAACGGTATAATTGTTACAACCAGCTTATTCGCCAGGTCCGCTCAAGGGAAACAAATCCACCACGCACCCGGGGGCACCACGCACCCGGGGGCACCACCATGTTCGCGCCGCTGTTTCGTGCGACCCTCTTCACCGTGGCCGTCCTCCTGCTCACCGGCTCGCTCGACGCTCAACCGCCGCCGGCCGACCCCGACGCGAAGGGGACGGTCACCATCACCAAGGTCACGCCCTCGGGTACCACGCTGAGTGTCACCGGCGACCGCTCGGCTGTCGGTGGCGGGTGGAAGGTCGGGGGCGTCAGCGTCTTCGCGATCAACAACACCACGAGGCGGTTATACGTTGGTGATGTGCAACTCAAGGCCGGTAAGACGACGTGGGAAGGGGCGGTCGACGCCCTCCCGAATGCGACCTACCGCATCTACGCACTCCACGGGCTGAGTTACAGCGATGGCACCAAGACCGACTCCCAAACCGTGGCGTCCAAATTCGAGGAGGGCGTGATCAACGTCATGGGGAACCCCAACCTGCCCAAGGTCGGGGGGAGTGTGACGATCAACACCCTTACCCGGAAGAACGGCGGGGTCTCGTTCGAGGCAGACGGTACATGGACCATGAACAAGGGGTACCGCTGGCCGAATGTCCTAAACCCCCTTTCGGTCGCAAGTTTCCCGGTCGGCGGCGGGGTCTACCGCCCGGGGTTCCCTGTATCCATCGGCAACAAGGACGGGCTCGGCGGCCCGTGGGGGAACTGCCAGTTTAACGTCAATTCGTCCCTCAAGTACAACGTCGCCGCGTTCCTGGCGATCGAACCTGACCCGAACGCCGTCCCGCCGAATCCTGACACTCCACATCATGCCGTCAGCGAGTGGAAGGAGAACCAGTAGCCGGTCCGGGTATCCCGACGGCCGGGTCGAACGGCCCGGCCGGTATCGCCCGCGTCAAGGAGGTCCGCCGTGGTGCGTCGCCGTCCGGGGTTCACCCTGCTCGAAGTCCTGGTCTGCGTGGCCATCCTAGCCCTCCTGCTCGGGCTGCTGCTCCCCGCCATCCAGAAGGTACGGGAGGCGGCGGCCCGGAGTTGGAGCATGAACAACCTCCGGCAGATCGCGTTGGCCTGCCACCACTACGCCGCCGCCCACGGCGACCGCCTGCCGGTCGACCCGACGATCGAATCGACCGGCGGCATCCCGTGGATGTGGCAGCTCGTCGCCTACACCGACGCCGGCCTCCAGTTCGGGCCGGAACAGAACGGCGTCCGCCGCGTCCGCGTATACCAGAGCCCGGCCGACCCGACCATTGACCGGGCGGCGGTCGGCGGACCGTTGCCCGACGGAATGTCGTGGGACGAGATGATCCCCGGCGGGTTGACGAGCTACGCGGGCAACTGGCACGTGTTCAGCCCGTATGGCCGCCCGCGGTTTACATCCGGGAATCCGGCCGGGGCCGTTTTCCCGGCCGACCCTCCCGCCCGGCTGTCCTCCAGTTTCGTGGACGGCACCTCGAATACCCTGCTGTTGGCCGAGCATTACGCCCGGTGTGACGCGACGGACTTCCTCTACGACGAACGCGCCGGGGCAATGGGCTACCCCGATTTATCGCCGCCGTACTTCGCTTGGCATGTGGACCTCGTGCGGGCGGGAAACCCGTCGATCACGACGCACGCCCCGTACTACGACCGCGATCACTATTACCACCCGTACACGTTCCAGGTCCGCCCGTGTTCGGCGGTGCGGAGCAACTACCGGCGGGAGCCGCCGCCGTGCGGCTCTCGCCCGCGGTGCGACTACAAGCTGAATCAAACCCCGCACGAGTCCGGGATGCTGGCGGCGCTGGCCGACGGGAGCGTCCGGACCCTGGACCCGGGGATCAAGCCGTGGGTGTTCTGGAGCGCCGTCACCCCGGCCGGCGGCGAGGTGCTGACCGACTGGTGACGGCCGGTTCCACACCCCCGGGCTACTTCGCCGGGGGCCGGGGCCAGACGATCAGGGCCACCCCGAGGACGACCAGGGCGGCCGCCGCCCCGGTCCGGGCGGTCAGCTCTTCGTCCGCCAGGGCCGCCCCGAGGACCACCGCCACCACCGGGTTGACGAAGGCGTAGGTCCCGACCAGCCCCGGGTCGGCCACGGTCATCAGCCAGGTGAAGGCGGACATGGCGACCACGGCCGCGGCCAACAGGTAGCCGAACGCCAGGGCCGACGCGAGCGACACCCCGGCCGGGTCGAACCCGGCGTGTTCCCCGGCCGCCGCCCCGAGGGCGGCCAAGGCCGCCCCGCCGGCCAGCATCTCCATCCCGGTCGTCCGGGCCGGCGACCGGGGCAGGTCGGCGTGGCGGGCGAACAGCGACCCGACCGCCCACGACACCGACGCCAGCGTCAGGACCGCCGCCCCCGCGACCGAGACACCCCCGGCCCCGGCCCCGGCCAGGACCGCCACCCCGGCCAGCCCGGCCGCGATCCCCACCCCGACCAATGCCCGCGGCCGCGGCCCGCCCCAAGCCCAGTCGAGCAGCACCATCCAGGCCGGGGTGGTGGCCACGGTCAGGGCGGCCAGCCCGGACGGGACCTTCTCGGCCGCCATCGCCCACGCCACACAGCCGTTGCCGACCAGCAGCATGAGCACCCCGGCGAAGGCGGCGTTGCCCCACTGCCGGGCGGTCGGCCGGTCGATCCCCCGGGCCGACGCCCACACGTACAGCACCGCCCCGGCCAGGAAGAACCGTGTCCCGCCGGTCAGGAACGGCGGGGCCGTCTCCATCGCCACCCGCATCCCCAGGTAGGTCGAACCCCAGACCAGGTAGAGGATCGCCAGACAGCCGACCACCCCCGCCCGCGACGCCCGCCGCTCCTGGCCCATCACGCCGCCCCGTGGTACTTGCGGTAGATCGGCCCGAGGCCCTGCGGCTCGACCCGCAGGTCGGCCACCGGCTGCCGGGCCAGCCAGTCCAGCAAGGGAGGGAGCGGTCCGCGGTAGGTGAGGTTCAGCCGGCCGTCGGCGGTCGTGTCGGGCGGGAGCGGCAACCCGTCGGGGCCGGTACTCGGCGCCGGCCCGACCAGCCGGGCCGTCACCGCCCGGCCGTCGCGCAGCTCGGCCATCGGTTGCAGGTGAACGAGCCGGCCCCGCTGAAGGATGCCGACCCGGTCGCAGACGGCCTCGACCTCGTGCAACACGTGCGACGAGAACAGCACCGCCTGCCCCCGGGCCTTCGCCCCCCGGAGCTGGTCGAGCAGCTCGTCCCGCATGGTCGGGTCGAGGGTGTTGGTCGGCTCGTCCAGGATGATGAGCGGGACGTTCGGCACGAGGACCGTCAGCAGGGCCACCTTCCGCTTCATCCCGCTCGACATCTGGGTCAGCGGCCGGTCGATGTCGATGTCCAGCTTCTTGGCCAGCCGCTCGACCTCGGCACCAGGTGTGTCGCCCCGCAGGTTGGCGAGGAAGGTGATGAGCCGCCGGCCGGTCATCGTCTCGTACAGCCGTAGCTCGCCGGGCAGGTAGGCGACCCGCTTGCGGGCTTCGACCCCGTCGGCCCAGCAGTCGTGCCCGGCGATCGTGACCCGCCCGGCGGTCGGCCGCATGAACCCGAGCATCAGCCGCAGGGCGGTGCTCTTGCCCGACCCGTTCGGCCCGAGCAGGCCGAACACCTCGCCCGGGGCCAGGGCGAGGTCCAGCCCGTCGAGCGCCCGGAACGACCCGTAGTCCTTCGTCAAATTGTCGGCGACGAGGAGGGCAGACAAGGTGGTTCACCGCCGAGAACGCGGGGGCGTGGGGTAAGTTCAGTGTAGCGGCCGGCCGTCGGGTCGCGTACCGTGGGGGCGGGTGTCCGACCGTCCGGGCGGGGGCCGGCGATGAGTACGCGGCGGGCGTGGGCGGCCGGGTTCGGGTCCGGGCTGGCGGTGGCGGCCGTCGCCTGGTCGATGGGCGGCACGCGGGCCGCCGACGAGAAGCCGGCGAAGGCCGAGCTGCCGCCGGTCCCGGCGGAACTCGTGGCCCTGAACCGGACGACCGGGATGCTGTACGCCGGCGGCCGGAAGCGGGAGCTGGCCACCGTCCCGGCGGTCGTGATCGTCTCCGGCGACGACCTGATCCTCCGGCGGGGCGACAAGCGGGCGACGGCGACCGTCATCCCGCCCGAGTACCACGCCCTGAAGGCCGTCGCCCACGTCACCCTCGGGCTGTTCGGGCATCTCGCGGCCGACCCCGGGAAGCCGCTCGGCGACGACCGCGTGAAGCGGTTGACCGAGTACCGCGGGCAGCTCGCGGCGGCCGCCCCGGCGGTCGAGGGCTACGGCTACGACGCCGACACCCTGGCCCGGCAGAAGCGGATGATCGACCGGGGCCTGGCGTTCATCGACAAGGTGCTGGCCGACGGGCAGGTGTCGGCCGACGACCTGACCCGGTACTGCCGGGCCAGCCGGCCGGACGTGATGGCCAACTGCGCGGCGGCCGCCCGCGCCCAACTGGCTGCGACCCACAAGCAGATGATGGCCTGGAAGGCCGAGATGACGGCCGACGAGTGGGCCGGGCTGGCGGCCGTCATCCCCGGCCGGCAGACCCCGCGGGCCGAGAACGCCGCCGTACAATACTTCGCCCGGCTGTGGGGCGAGCCCGGCGAGTGCCGGCGGATCGTGTACGCCGAGGGGCTGTTCGTCGAGGAGCAGGCCGTCGACCTGCTCGGCACCCTCCGGCTGGACGGCAAGCTGGCCGTCGCCGTGTTCGACGACCCGTACCGGATGTACCGGGATGTCCTCGCGGACGGCGCCCGGTCTGCATTGGACGACATCTTCGCCGCCCCCTGATCCTGGTGGCACAGGCCTCCCGGCCTGTGCTCCTAGCTACCACAGGCCGGGAGGCCTGTGCCACCCGACCGACCGAGGCCCCGATGGACGCCTACATCCTGTCCGCCGCCCGCACCCCGATCGGCAAGTTCCTGGGCGAGCTGTCGGACGTGCCGGCCCCGAAGCTCGGGGCGGCGGCCATCGCCGAGGCCCTGAAGCGCGGCAAGGTCAACCCGTCGGTGGTCGATGAGGTGGTGATGGGGAACGTGGTCCAGGCCGGGGTCGGGCAGGCCCCGGCCCGGCAGGCGGCCCTGGCCGCCGGGTTGCCGGACACCATCGCCGCGTATGCCGTCAACAAGGTCTGCGGCAGCGGGCTGAAGGCGGTGATGCTGGCGGCCCAGTCGATTAAGGCCGGGGACGCGGATGTCGTCGTGGCCGGCGGGATGGAGAGCATGTCGAACGCCCCGTTCCTCCTGCCGGGGATGCGGAAGGGCCACAAGTACGGCGACACGAAGGCGGTCGACGCGCTACAGCGGGACGGGCTGTGGTGCGCGTTCGAGGACTGGGGCATGGGCGACGCCGCGGAACACATCGCGGCCAAGTGCGGCGTCGGCCGGGCCGACCAGGACCGGTTCTCGGCCCAGAGCCACCAGCGGGCGGCGGCCGCCTGGGAGCGGGGCGACTTCGCCGCCGAGGTGGTGCCGGTGACGCTCCCGGCGAGCGGGGGCCGGAAGGCCGCTGTCTCCGTGACCAGGGACGAGGGCATCCGCCCGGACACCACGGCCGAGGGCTTGGCCAAGCTCCGGCCGTCGTTCAAGCCGGACGGGACGGTGACGGCCGGGAACGCCTCGCAGCTCTCCGACGGGGCGGCGGCGGTGGTGGTGGCGTCGAGCCGGGCGGTGGACGGGATCGGGACGAAGCCACTGGCCCGGATCGTGGCCTACTCGACGAGCGGGGTCCACCCGAAGGACATCTTCATCGCCCCGGTGCCGGCCGTCCGGCAGGTGCTGGACAAGGCCCAGCTCTCCATGAGCGACATCGACCTGTGGGAGTTGAACGAGGCGTTCGCGGCCCAGATGCTGGCGTGTGGGGGTGAGTTAGGGCTGGACGAGGCGAAGGTGAACGTGAACGGCGGGGCGGTGGCCCTGGGCCACCCGATCGGGGCGAGCGGGGCCCGGGTGCTGACGACCCTGCTGTACGCCTTGCCGAAGCGGGGCAGACGGTACGGGCTGGCCAGCCTCTGCCTCGGCGGCGGCAACGCCGTCGCCATGATCGTGGAGCGGGTGTAACATGGCCGTCCGCAAAACCGGCTCCCGGCCGATCACGGTCGATGGGGTCGTCTACCGCTGGCGGATCGCCCGGCGGCCGTCCGACGAGGAGTTCGGATGGGCCGAGCCGATGACCGCATCGGTCGGGTTGGCCACGGGCCGGGGCCGCGTGTTGTTCGTCCGGTGCGGACTTCGCCACGGGAACATTCGCGACCAGCCGGGAGCGGTGGTCACGCCGAGGCGGATCGCGGCCGCGATCCGGGCGGCGTTGGCGAAGGGGTGGGAGCCAGCCGGCAAGGGGCCGCCGCTCGTCATCGATCTGCCGGCCTCGCCCGAACCGGAGGAGTCATGATCCGGCCGAACCCGCTCCGCGTGCAGGCCCCGAACGACTACCCGACCGGGGACGGCAAGCCCATGGCCGAAACCGACCTCCACCGCGACTTGATGCTCGAACTCATCGAGACGTTGAAGTGGTGGTTCCGGGCCGACCCGTCGGCCTACGTCTCCGGCAACCTCCTGGTCTTCTACGAGCGGGGGAACAAGCGGCGGCACGTCTCGCCCGACGTGTTCGTCGTCCCGGGAATCGGCAACCACATCCGGGACAACTACCTCGCGTGGGAGGAGGGCGATGTCCCGTTCGTCGTCGAGCTGACCTCGAAGACGACCCGCCGCGAGGACATCGAGACGAAGCATCGCATCTACCTGGAGAAGCTCGGCGTCAAGGAGTACGTCCTGTTCGACCCGCGGGAGGAGTACCTCGTCCCGTCGTTCCAGGCGTTCCGCCGGCACGGAGCCGACTTCCGTGCGGTGACGCTCACCGGCGGCCGGTTCCGCAGCCGAGTACTCGCGCTGGACCTGATGCGGGTCGGCACCGACCTGCGGCTCATCGACCCGGCCACCGGCGACCGCCTGCCCACACCCGCCGAGCGGGCCGCCGACGCAGAGGCCGAGGTCGAACGGCTCCGCCGGGAGTTGGAGCGGCTCCGGCGGTCGTAGCCGGCGTCACCGGTGGTCCGTCACGCCGACCTGTTGGCACATCGGGAGGAGCGGGCAGGTCGAGCACTTCGGTCGGGTGCCGGTGCAGACGTGCTTGCCGAACGGCACCAGCAGGGCGTTGATCTCCACCCGGTATTCGCGGGGCAAGGCCTGCTCCAGGGCCGCCATCGTCTTCTCCGGCGTCGCCGCCCGGACGTAGCCCCAGCGGTTGGTGACCCGGTGGACGTGGACATCCACCCCGACCACCGGCAGCCCGGCGGCGATCCCGGCGGCCAGGTTCGCGCACTTCGGCCCGACCCCGCGGAACGTCTGCAACACCGCCGGGTCGGCCGGCAACTCGCCGCCGAACTCGTCGGCCGTCCGCCGGGCGATCTCCCGGATCGTCCGGGCCTTCGGCTCGTGGAACGTACACGACTCGATCAGCCGGTCGATGGCGGCCTCGGACAGGGCGGCGACGGCGGCCGGGGTCGGGGCCGCCGCGAACAGCCGCCGGGCCGCGGGCAGCGTCGTCTCGTCCCGGGTGCGGACCGAGATAACGCAGGCGACCAGCAACTCGAACACGGAGGCGTGGCCGCCCCCGGCCAGCTCGAACAGGGCGGCCTTCGGGTACGGAGCAACCGCCTCGCGGAGCAACGGGATGGCCCGCTCGATATCGAACGGCTCCTTCGCCGGCGCGGGCGGGGTCTGACGGCGAGCGGTCATGGGGTGTCGGGCGCGGGGTCGGGCAACAAGGCATCCGACGCAACTCCGGGGCCGCTGCCAAACCGACAGCCGGCCCGCCGATCGGCCCCGCAATCCTGGCAGATCAGGCCATAGTTCGTTTCAAATCGTTCGGCGCAACCGGTTGCGACATCTGAACATACCGCCCGAGGATCGGCGGGGCACGGTTTGTGCTGTGCGGGTCGGCACGCGGGAACTATTCCCACACGCACACAGACCGTCACAGCACCGGAGAGGCCGCGATGGGGCTGAAGCCGATCGGCGACCGGATCATCGTCCGCCGCCAGGCCGCCGACGAGAAGTCGGCCGGCGGGATCATCCTGCCGGACACCGCCAAGAACAAGCCGCAGCGGGGCGAGGTCGTGGCCGTCGGCCCCGGGAAGGTCAAGAAGGACGGCACCCGGGCCGCCATGCAGCTCAAGGCCGGGGACCAGGTGCTGTTCACCTCCTGGGCCGGCGACGAGTTCGAGGACCGGCGGGAGAAGGCCGAGATCCTCGTCATGCACGAGTCCGACGTCCTCTGCGTGATCGAGTGAGGGGCGAGCACAGGCCGGGAGGCCTGTGCCACCAGGAAAAGGGCTTTGGTGGCACAGGCCTCCCGGCCTGTGCGCGGAGACCCCCGATGCCGACCAGCGACCTCGTCACCCTCGACGGCCACAAGAACCCGGACGGCACCTGGGAGGCCCACGTCTACCAGGACGGGCAGCCCCTGCCGGACCCGGACCTGGCCGTCGTCGGCGGGACCGAGGAGCAGGTGCAGAAGCTCTGGTACAAGGCCAAGGCCCGGTGGCCCGACCTGCACCTCGGGTCCGGCGTCCTGGAGTGCGTCACCCGCGGCGTCGAACCCAAGAACATGGACGGCCTGTAGCGGCCGACCCGATACCCGAACCCCGAGACCCGAGACCCGACCGGAGTAGACATGAGCGCCAAGCAGATCGCGTTCGACCAGGAGGCCCGGGACGCCATGCGGCGGGGCATCTCCAAGCTGGCCAAGGCGGTCAAGGTGACGCTCGGCCCGAAGGGCCGGAACGTCATCATCCAGAAGTCGTTCGGCTCGCCCACCGTGACCAAGGACGGCGTCACCGTGGCCAAGGAGATCGAGCTGCCCGACCACTACGAGAACATGGGCGCCCGGATGGTCAAGGAGGTCGCCAGCAAGACCTCCGACGTGGCCGGGGACGGCACCACCACCGCCACCGTCCTGGCCGAGGCGATCTTCAACGAGGGCCTCAAGGCCGTCGTCGCCGGCACCAACCCGATGCTGATGAAGCGGGGGATGGAGGCCGGGGTCGAGGCCGTCGTCGCCAAGCTCAAGGCGATGAGCATCCCGGTCAAGGGGAAGGACGACCTGCGGAATGTGGCCACCGTCGCGGCCAACGGCGACGCCGTCATCGGCGGGATCATCGCCGACGCGATGGACAAGGTCGGCAAGGACGGGGTCATCACCGTCGAAGAAGCCAAGACGATGGAGACCGGGCACGACTTCGTCGAGGGGATGCAGTTCGACCGCGGCTACCTGTCCCCGTACTTCGTGAACAACCCGGAGACGATGGAGTGCGAGCTGGAGGACGCCTACGTCCTCGTCTACGAGAAGAAGATCAGCTCGAACCGCGACCTCGTCCCGGTCCTGGAGAAGGTCCTCCGCGAGGGCAAGCCGCTCCTCATCATCGCCGAGGAGGTCGAGGGCGAGGCCCTGGCCACCCTCGTCGTGAACGTCCTCCGGTCGAACGGCACCTTCAAGGTGTGTGCGGTCAAGGCCCCGGGGTACGGCGACCGCCGCAAGGCCATGCTCCAGGACATCGCCGTCCTCACCGGCGGCGAGGCCATCTTCGAGGACCTCGGGGTCAAGCTGGAGACGGTCACGCTGAACCAGCTCGGCCGGGCCAAGAAGGTGAAGGTCGACAAGGACAACACCACCCTCATCGAGGGGGCCGGGAAGAAGGACGCGATCAAGGGCCGCATCGGCAGCATCCAGAAGGAGTTGGAGAAGAGCACCAGCGACTACGACAAGGAGAAGCTGTCCGAGCGGGTGGCCAAGCTGTCCGGCGGGGTCGCCAAGATCAACGTCGGCGGGGCCACCGAGAGCGAGGTGAAGGAGAAGAAGATGCGGGTCGAGGACGCGATGCACGCGACCAAGGCCGCGCACCAGGAGGGCATCCTGCCGGGCGGCGGGGTGGCCCTGCTCCGGGCCGCCGACGGGCTCAAGGCCGGCGGCGAGCTGACCGACGACGAGAAGGTCGGGTACTGGATCATCGTCCGGGCCTGCCGGGCGCCGGTCAAGCAGATCGCCGAGAACGCCGGGGCCGACGGGAACGTGGTGGCCAAGGACGTGCTGGCCAAGGCCGACAAGAACTACGGGTACGACGCCCGGGCCGGGGAGTACGACGACCTGGTCAAGAAGGGGATCATCGACCCGACCAAGGTGGTCCGGAGTGCGCTGCAGAACGCGGCCAGTGTGGCCACCCTGCTGTTGACCTCGGACGCCCTGATCGCCGAGCAGCCGAAGGACGGCGAGAAGGGCAAGGGCGGGGCCGCCGGCGGGTACGACGACATGTATTGATCGGGTGATTGTTCACCGCGGAGGACGCAGAGGACGCGGAGGAAGACAAGAATTCGAGTTGTAATCTAACTCTATTCTTGTCTTCCTCCGCGTCCTCTGCGTCCTCCGCGGTGAAACTGCCTTACTCGGGAACTGCGAGTTCGTCCGTCACCTTCTCCACCCCGACCGTGTTCTCGGCCAGGGCGACCGCCTTCCGCCGGGCGGCCGCGTCCGGGACGACGCCCCGGAGCGTCACCGCCCCGCCGTCGGCCGACACCGCGAAGTCGACCCCCTGGAGCCGCTTGTCGGCCGCCAGCCGGGCCGCCACCCGGTCCTCGACCCGCTCCGGCAGCCCCCGCCGCAACGCCCCGACCGGGTTATCCACCAGGCTCGGCGGCAATGCCGCCCGGACCTTCGCCGCGACCACCCGGCCGACCGCCGCCAGCTTCTCGCCGTCGGCCGCGGTGAACCGGCTGCCGACCAGGAACACGTACGCGGCCGTCACCGCCAGCACCGCCGTCATCTGCCGCATGGCCGACCTGCTCTTGGTGGCACAGGCCTCCCGGCCTGTGTGATGGGGGAACACAGGCCGGGAGGCCTGTGCCACCAAAACCAGATGCAATCTGCCCCACAACTCCTACTCGCGTCGGCTCACTCCCCCGGCAGGGCGTCGGCCTCCGCCCCGGCGATGGTGGCCAACCCGTACAGGACCTTCGGGTCGACCCGGTCGGTGACGAACCGGGCCGATCCGTCGGCGAACGCCCAGTTCGACCCGAACGGGTGGTTCCCGCCGAACTGCCCGCCGGCGGCAACTAATGGCAAGGCCCCCCGGGCGTCGTCCAGCCCGCGGACGGTCGCCGGCCCGCCCCGCAGCCACGGCCCCAGGTCGCCCGAGCGTTCGCCGAGTAGGAGCGACTGGCTCAGCCCGTCGGCGATCCGGTCGAACGGGGTGGGGGAGTCGTACCGGAAGCACCCGGCCCGCGGCGGGACGGCGGTCGGCGCGGGCGGCAGGGCGATCGAGGCGGCGTCGGCCCCGAGACCGGCGATCCCCACATAACACGTCGGGGCCGGGGACCGGCCGTCAGGGGCCGGCGGGTTGCCGGGGCAGAGCAGGGTTTTCAGGCTGAACGTGGCGATGTGCTGGTTGGCGTCGGCCGCCCACGGCCGGCCGCGGTCGATCCCGGCGACGATCTGCTCCAGGTCGGGCTGCCGCCGCTGGTCGAACCCCGGCAGCACGTCCACGAACCAACTGAGCCGGCCGTCCGGCGGGACATCCGGCAAGACGATCGTGCCGGCGGGGATTTCGTGCGGGAGTTGCGGCCCGGCCCGGCCGGGCTTGGGCTGGGCGTGGTGGCCGGCGAACAGGGCGATCGCCCGCAGGTTGTTCTGACACTCGGCCTCGGCCGCCACCCGCCGCAGCTTGGCGAAGTACGTCACCGCCAGCCCGACGGCGACGAGCACCCCGAGCGCCGCCACCACGGCCACCAGCCACCGCCGCATGGGCCACCAGAGGACAGAGGACGGAGAACAGAAGACAGAGGGCGACCGAATCGGGCGGGCCGCCCCGCCTTGTCTTACGAACCTCCGTCCTCTGCCTCCCGTCCTCTGTCCTCTCTCACTTCACGCCGGCCTCGTCCATCAGCTCCCGGACGAGCCGGCCGAAGAACGGCCGGTCGGCCTCCGCGGCGGCGTCCCGCCAGAAACTCCGCAGGGCGACCTGGGCGCACCGCTCCTGGAACTGGGCCGGGGTCTCCGGGAGGTCCGGGAACTTGTCGATGAAGTCGAGCATCTCCAGGTGCTCGGGCTCGTAGGCCCCCAGAATCTTCGCCGCCATCCGCTTCTTGTCGGCCGGCTCCATGTACGTCAGCTCGACCGCCTTGTCGACCCGCCCGGGCCGGGTGCTGATGAACTCGGACGCCCCGTCCGGCAGCTTCCGCGGCTGGCCCAGCGCCGGGTCGATCTTCGACAGGTCGTTGGTGGTGATGATGGTGAACGTCCCGTCCACCCGCTCGACCCCGTCCAGGCAGTTGAGCAGGCAGTCGAAGGTCAAGGGCGGGGCCAGCGGCCCGCGGCCCTTGTCCTTGTCGTCACCGTCCTTCGGCTGGGCGAGCATCATGGACAGCATCCCCGGCCGGCGGACGACGTTCTCCCGCCCGTGGAAGACGTTGTCGATGTCCTCGATCAGGGCGATGCACGGGACGTTGGTCTGCATCTCGGTCCAGGCCTTGATGAGTTCGTGGTTCCCCATCTCGGCCAGGTTGTAGACGTAGATCGGCATGTTCAGGTCTTCGGCGAACGCCCGGGCCAGGGCCGTCTTGCCGGTCCCCGGCGGGCCGTACAGCAGCCACCCCCGCTTCCACGGGATGCCCTTCTCGGCGTACCAGTCCTTGCTCTTGCGCCACAGCTCGATCTCGCGGATCAGGTCCTTGGTCCGCTGGGGGAAGATCAGGTGGTCGAGGGCCTTGCCGCCGGACGTGCGGGCCTTGCCGAGCTGGTCCGGGGTGTGGGCGAGCAGCCGGTAGGTGCCCTGCTGGTACCAGGCCAGCCCGTCGGACGAGTTGTTGTAGTCGCTATCATTCCCGCCCCGGGCCGGAACGTGGTGGATGCAGAACCGGTTCTTGACCGCCTCCTGCTCGTCCTCGGTGGCCCAGGAGATGGCGTTCCGGGCGGCGCACGCCGCCCGGACGATCGCCTCCACGTCCAGCGTCCCGCGGACGAAGGTGATCGTCGAGTAAACCTTGGTGGCCCCGGACCCGTGGCCGTCGTTGTTCCCCTTGGAACTCGCCGCCTTGTTCTCGACCGAGTTGGAGAACAGGAACGGGAACCAGCCGTTCCAGAGGATCAGGGTGCGGACCCCGAACATCTCGTAGGGGACGAGGCCGTACCGGCCGTCCCGCTGGTACTCCCAACTGGCCCCGTACATGCGGTCGTAGTTCCGGGACCGCTTGTAGCGGGTGACGAGGTACGCCACGACGGCGTCGTGCCCGGCCTCGGTCGGGATTTCCACGCGCTGGACGAAGAGGCCCACGGCCCGCCAGGCGACGGCCTTGATCTTCCCCCACATGGTCGCCAGGACGCCGAGGACGGCCCCGCCGGCGAGGAATCCGAACATCGTATCGGGCACGGGTGGCCTCCTGGTCGGCTGCGTGAACCGGTTGAGCATGCGGTCCCCGGGTGGTCAGGGACGCGGCCGGTGTCGGCCGGGTTCGGGGTTGTCGGGCGGCGGGTCGGGTGGTCGTACCGGCGGACGTGCCGGCACCGCGACGGACCCCGCGGCGGGGTCCGGAAGTCACGACCCCGCCCGGAGGGGATTATTCCCGAGAAGTGCGAGCGGGTCGAAGTCGGTTGTTCACAAACGGACGGGTTGCCAATGGGTGTTGGACGCAACTCTATTTCGTAGTGCGGTTGGCGGAACACTGCCCGACCTCACCGCGCGGGCCGCGGTAGTTCCAGGTGGAAGTGTCCGGTTCCTTGAATCGCCCTTCGGCGGTCCACCCATTCCCCAGCTCCTGCTTGATGATGCCGTCCTTCTCGACACTCCACTTTCCTTTGGTGTCGAGTTGACCGTTGGGTAGGTACAAGACCAGGGCGCTATCTGCCGAGAAGACCATGCCGTAATTGTCCGAACGCTTCCACCGGCCGATGAGGCGCGGGGCCGCGGTCGTGTTGAGGTACTTGACGAACTCCTTCTCGACGGCGGCCGCGGCCTTGTCGTTCTTGATGTCGGGGCTGGTATAGCTCTTCACCGCCGCCTGGTACGCCCGGTCGAGGGCGGCCCGGGCCGCCTCGCCCTTCTCGCGGAACTGCTTCGCCGACTTGGTATCCGGGAGGAGGCCGCTACTCTCGAAGGCGGCCCGCTCCTCGGTGAGCCGGTCCACCGCCTTCTTGTTGTCCTTCAGCCCGCGGGCCTTCTCGATCTCCCCGTCGAACCACTTCCCGACTTCCTTGCGGTGCTTCTCGATGTCCTGCTCGTACCGCGCCTTCGCCTGGTCGAGCTTCGCCTTGATGGGGTCGGTGTCGGCGGCGTGGGCCACGACGGCAGCCAGGACGAGGGCGAGGCCGGCGAGCAGCGGGCGGCGCATGGGCGGTTCCCCGAGGTCACGGCCCGCGGGTCCGGGCCGACGACCGTCATCGGATTCCTGCCGTAGCGTACCGGCCGGGTGAACTCCGCACCAGCGAAAAGCCGACCCCACACCCCGCCGCGTGAGCCGGGGTCGTTGACCGGCGGGACGGGCCGCGGTACGGTGGGGGCATGGACTGGACCAAGATCATCACCGTCGAGCCGGACAAGCGGAGCGGCCAGCCGTGCATCCGCGGCATCCGCATGACGGTGCAGGATGTCATGGACTACCTCGGCGGGGGGATGTCGGTCGAGGAGATTTTGGACGACTTCCCGAACCTGACCCGGGAGGACATCGTGGCCTGCCTGGCGTTCGCCGCCGATGCCCTCCGGCCGATGCGGCTGGCCGACCTGGTCCACCCCGGATGAGGCTCCTGTTCGACCAGAACCTGTCGCCCCGGCTGCCCCGGCTTTTGGCCGCCGAGTTCCCCGGGTCCGAACACGTCCTCCCGCTCGGGATCGACACCGCCCCGGACCCGGTCATCTGGTCTTACGCAGCCGCGAACGGGTTCGCAGTCGCATCGAAGGATAGCGACTTCGGAGTCCGGGCCCGGCAGTACGGCCACCCGCCGAAGGTCGTCTGGGTCCGGCTCGGCAACTGCTCGACGGCCGCCGTCGC
>JAIEQN010000331.1 GCA_019747685.1 Gemmataceae bacterium | reverse complement strand
CCGGCGAGCCCGCCGGCGGCGACCGCGACGACCCCGGCCGCCCACCACAGCCGGCGGCGGCCGGTGCGGGCCGGGGCGGGGGTCACTTGGCGTCCCTGGTCAGCTCGAACTTGAACGTCGTTTGGGCCGGGACCTCGGCCCGGAGCGGGGTCTTGTCAATGTCGTTGTAGACCGGGGGGGTGGACACCCGCTTCCGCTTGTTCGCCTCCTTGCTGTCCTTGGCCGCCGCCTTCAGGGCCACGTTCGCGTCCTTGGCGGCGGCCTTGGCGTCCCCGCCCCCACCGCCGGACATCTTCTCGGCCATGATCTGGGCCATCCCCTTGACCGGCTCCGCCTTCTCGGCGAAGGCCGAGATCCGCACCTTGTACTTCCCCGGCCGGACCCCGTCGGTCCGGGTGCTGGTCATGGTGAACCGGCCGCTCTCGTCGGTGTACCCGGTGGCGTTCTCCCCGGACGGGTCTTCCGGGACGAAGGCCACGGCCGCGTCCGGGACCGGCTCGCCGTCGAGCAGGACGGTCCCGGAGACGGACCGGTAGTCCGACCCGCCGCACCCGACCAGCCCGACCAACCCGGCCGCGATCAGGCCGGCCGTCAACGCGCGCATACGACTAACCCCTCGGTCCTCCCGGGAGTGGCGGGTCCGGGCCGGGGCGGGGGAGGTCCGCCGGCCGGCCCGGGGGACGAGCCCCGGGCCGGGTCGGCCCGGGGGTTGACCCGGCGCCGCGGCCGGGCGTCAGTTGGTGTCGCTGATCACCTTCCCGTCGTTCCGGCAGCCGTACCGGTTGAAGACCACCGGATCGATGCCGTCCCGGAGGAACCGGACGGTCCCGTCGCCGAACGCGAACATCGCCCCGCCGGTGTGCCGGGACCGGAACGAGGCGGTGATGGCCGCGTTCGCCCGGGCCCGGGCCGGGTCGCCGGTACAGTTGTCCGGGTCCTTGGTGTCGATCCGGTAGTTGATCCCGAGGATGGTCGACACCCGGGCGGTGGTGTTGTCCGAATTCCACCACCCCATCTGGTCCCGGAACGGGACCCACCCCTGGACCTGCCGGCTCATGAACTCGGGGAGCATCTCGCCCAGGAAGATGGTGTTGGACAGCCCGTCGGTGACGCTGGCGAAGGTGACCCGCACCCCCTGGCGGTTCATGATCCCGCGGAGGTGGTTGGCGCTGCCGTCGAACCCGCCGAGGTTCGGGTCCCCGCCGTTGTCCGGGCTGCCCCCGTACCCGGGGTAGTTCGGGTCGCCGGGCGGGTAGTAGTCGCCCGGGATGTAGTTGCCGCACTCCGGGCAGCCGATGCTCCCGACCCCCCGGCGGCCGTTGCACCGCTGCTCGATGATGGCCATCGCCGCCCCCATGTCGTGCCCGCACGCCCCGGACCACCACATGCACTGCGGCCCCAGGCTGCCGGCGTAGTTGACCAGGTTGTAGTTGGTCGTCTCGTACCCGTCGCTCGGGCACCGGCCGTACGGCAGCTTGGCCGGGAACGGGCGGTTCGGCTCGGTCCCGCTCCAGTCCCCGAACAGCCCCCGGGTGTCGTCGTTGAACGGCCCGCCGTACGCCTCGACCGCCCGGCCCAGCCCGGTCTGCTCCATGTACGGCAGGGCGTGGATGTACCAGCTCCCCTTGTCCGCCCCCCAGACGTTCGAGGTCGGCGGGGCCCCGCCCCCGGGGACGACCTTCTGGAAGCTGCCCTCGTAGTTGTGGATCGCCAGGACGAGTTGCTTCAGGTTGTTCGAGCACGACATCCGGGCGGCGGCCTCCCGGACCTTCTGGACCGCGGGCAGGAGCAGCCCGATCAGGATGGCGATGATGGCGATCACCACCAACAGCTCGATCAGCGTGAACCCGCGGATTCGCCTCCGGACGGCGGACGACATGGAACCACCTTCCTTCGACCCGTTGGGAGATGGACCCGGCGAGACAGTACTCGCGGGGACTGGCGCGGGGCGGCCGGCGCAGGACGAAGAGGGGTGCCCGAGATGGGATCGTGAACCGCCGGCATCCCACCAGTTCGTTTACTATTCCTATAAACGATCGGAGAAGTCAAGCAAATTCTGGGGGAAATCCGCCCGAGCCGTTACCGATCAATACGTTCGTATTCCCTGACCCCACAGCCGGTTCCGGCGGAATTCTGTTAGGCCGAACGGCCCGGGGCGGGTCGGACCGCCGGCGGTCCGACCCGCCCCGGGGTCATGGATGGGGTGGGAGCCCAGGACCGGGTCAGAACTCGGCGTTCCCCGGGGTGCGGGGGAAGGGGATCACGTCCCGGATGTTGGCCATGCCGCTGAGGAACAGGACGGTCCGCTCCAGCCCGAGGCCGAACCCGCTGTGCGGCACCGTGCCGTACCGCCGCAGGTCCAGATACCAGTCGTAGGCGTGCGGGTCGAGGCCCTGCTCCCGCATCCGCCCTTCGAGCACGTCCAGGCGTTCTTCCCGCTGGCTGCCGCCGATGATCTCGCCGACCCCGGGGACGAGAACGTCCATCGCCCGGACGGTCCGGCCGTCGTCGTTGACCCGCATGTAGAACGGCTTCAGGGTCCGCGGGTAGTCGTACAGGATGACCGGGCTCTTGAAGTGCTGCTCGGTCAGGAACCGCTCGTGCTCGGACTGGAGGTCGTTCCCCCAGGCGACCGGGAACTCCCAGGTCTTGCCGGACTTGGCGAGGATGTCCACGGCCTCGGTGTACGACACCCGCAGGAACGGCTTGTCTCGGACCCCTTCGAGGCGGCCGATGATCTCCTTGTCCACCCGCTCGGCGAAGAACTTCAGGTCCTCGCCGCACTTGTCGAGTGAGTCGGCGATGATCCGCTTGAGGAACGCTTCGGCCAGGTCCATGTTGTCGGACAGGTCGTAGAAGGCCATCTCCGGCTCGATCATCCAGAACTCGGCCAGGTGGCGGGGGGTGTTCGAGTTCTCGGCCCGGAACGTCGGCCCGAAGGTGTAGACCTTCCCCAGGGCACACGCGAACCCCTCGACCTGGAGCTGGCCGCTGACCGTCAGGTAGGCCGGCCTGCCGAAGAAGTCTTTGGTGTAGTCGACCTTGCCCTCGGCCTTCGGCGGGCTGTCCGGGTCGATGGTGGAGACGCGGAAGAGGGCGCCGGCCCCCTCGCAGTCGCTGGCGGTGATGACCGGGGTGTGGACGTAGAAGAAGCCGCGCTCGTCGAAGAAGTCGTGGATCGTCTTCGAGGCCCGGTGCCGCAGCCGGGCGACGGCCCCGAACGTGTTGGTCCGCGGCCGGAGGTGGGCGATGGTCCGCAGAAACTCGAACGAGTGGCCCTTCTTCTGGAGCGGGTACGCCTCCGCGTCGGCGTCGCCGACCAACTCCAGCTTGCTGGCCAACACCTCGGTGGCCTGGCCCTTCGCGGGCGACGCCTTGACTTCGCCCTCGACGGCGATGCTGGCCCCGGTGTGGAGGTGCTTGACGACGGCCTCGTAGTTCGGCAGCTCGCCCGGGGCGACGACCTGGACGTTCCCCTGGCACGACCCGTCGTTCAGCTCGACGAAGCTGAACCCGCCCTTCGAGTCCCGGCGGGTCCGGACCCAGCCGCGGAGGCGGACGGCCTTACCGACGGCCTCGGCCTTCCGGGCGTCGGCCACGCTGATCGTGTCCATTGAAGAGACCTCGAAAGGGGCGGCCGCGGATGGACGCAGATGAACACAGATCAGAAACAATCAAGATTTGTCCGATCTGTGTTCATCTGCGTCCATCCGCGGCTACTTCTTCTTCTCGATCTTGGCCCAGGTGTCCCGCAGCGTCACTGCTCGGTTGAAGACGAGCTTGCCCGGGGCCGAGTCCTTGTCCACGCAGAAGTAGCCGAGCCGCTCGAACTGGACCGTGTACCCGACCGGGGCGGCCGCCAGGCTCGGCTCCAGCTTGCACCCGGTCAGCACTTCGAGCGACTTCGGGTTCAGGTTGTCGAGGTACGTCTGGCCCTCGGGCACGTCGTCCGGGTCGGGCTTGGCGAACAGGTGGTCGTACAGCCGGACCTCGGCGTCGACCGCGTGGGCGGCCGACACCCAGTGGATCGTCCCCTTCACCTTCCGCCCGTCCGGGGCGTCCCCGCCCTTCGTCGCCGTGTCGTAGGTGCAGCGGAGTTCGACGACCTTGCCGTCGGCGTCCTTCACCGCCGAGACGCACTTGACGAAGTAGGCCCAGCGGAACCGAACCTCCTTGCCCGGGGCGAGCCGGAAGAAGTCCTTCGGCGGGTCCTCCCGGAAGTCGTCCTGTTCGATGTACAGGACGCGGGAGAACGGCACCTTCCGCGACCCGGCCGCCGGGTCCTCGGGGTTGTTGACGCAGTCCAGCTCCTCGACCTGCCCCTCGGGGTAGTTCTCGATCACGACCTTGAGCGGCCGGAGGACGGCCATCGCCCGCGGGGCCTTCTTGTTCAGGTCTTCCCGGAGGGCGTCTTCGAGCCAACTGATGTCGATGACGCCGTTGTACTTCGACACCCCGATCCGCTCGCAGAACCGGCGGATGGCTTCGGGCGTGTAGCCCCGCCGGCGGGCCCCGGAGAGGGTCGGCATCCGGGGGTCGTCCCAGCCGCGGACGTGGCCCTCGGTGACGAGCTGGATCAGCCGCCGCTTGCTCAGCACCGTGTAGCTGAAGTTCAGCCGGGCGAACTCGATCTGCTGGGGGTGGTGGATGCCCAGGGCCTCGACGTACCAGTCGTACAGCGGCCGGTGGATTTCGAACTCGAGCGTGCAGATGCTGTGGGTGATCCCCTCGATCGAGTCGGACTCGCCGTGGGCCCAGTCGTAGCTCGGGTAGACGCACCAGGCGTCGCCGGTGCGGTGGTGGTGGGCGTGCTTGATCCGGTACATGACCGGGTCGCGGAGGTGGAAGTTCGGCGAGGCCATGTCGATCTTGGCCCGCAGCGTCCGCGCCCCGTCCGGGAACTCGCCGGCCCGCATCCGCCGGAACAGGTCGAGGTTTTCTTCGACCGAGCGGTTCCGGTACGGGCTATCCTTGCCGCCCTTGAGGTCGCCGCGGTACTCGGCCATCTGCTCCTGGGTCAGGTCGCACACGTACGCCTTACCCTCGCGGATCAGCCTCTCGGCCCAGTCGTACAACTGGCCGAAGTAGTCGCTGGCGTAGAATTCGCGGCCCTCCCAGTCGGCCCCGAGCCAGCGGACATCCTCGCGGATGGAGTCGACGTACTCCCGCTCCTCGGTGGTCGGGTTGGTGTCGTCGTACCGGAGGTTGAACCTCCCGCCGTACCGGACCGCGAGGCCGTAGTTCAGGCAGATGCTCTTGGCGTGGCCGAGGTGGAGGTAGCCGTTCGGCTCGGGCGGGAACCGGGTGTGGACCCGGCCGCCGAACCGGCCGGTCCGGTTGTGCTCGTCGATGATCTCCTGGATGAAGTTCCGGGGCGGGGCGTCGGGCTTGTCCGGCTTCGGGTCGGCGGGCTTGGCCATGGCGGTCTCGGCGGTCGGCTGCGAGAGGAGCGGGTATTGTACGGCGGGTCGGACGGGTCAGAGGGTCTTGACATCCCGCTCGATGATGAGGATTTCCTCCTGCCGCAAGACCCTCTTCAGCTCGTCCTTCAGCGAGGCCAGGAACCGCCGGGCGGAACGCCGCTTCGGTGTAACGACCCGGAAGACCACGACCTCGTCCCGGTACACGACACCGCCCATCCGCCAGTACCCTTCGTTTGGCTGGGGAAAGAAGGTAACGCCGTCGAATTGTTCGAGGAGCCGCAGCTTGATGCCCTTGAACACCCGCTCGCCGAACGGGGTGCCGTCGTTACCGGCGAGCGGGACGAAGAGGTCAAATTCGCTCACCGGTGGCGGCCCCCTCCGGCCCGGGCGGGGCCGATTCGCTGGTCAGCATGGCGAACCGGACCCCGGCCGCCCGCAGGGCCGCGAGCGCCTCCGGCGAGAGGACGTACACGTTCCCGGGTAACATTATGCCGGGCGAGTGACGGAACAGGATCGGCAGGGCCTTCAGCTCTTCGCGGTCGGTGAACCGGACGGCGACCTTCATGAGCGGTCCCCTTTCACCCCCATAATACCATCGATCCGGGCCAGGCATTCTTGTTTGCCGAGAATGGCCAGGGTGTCGAACGTGCCGAACCCGACCTCCTTGCCCGTCACGAGTACCCGGAGTGTCTGGCTGACGGCCAGCAGTTTCGCCCCGCGCTCGGCGGCGAACGCCTCGGTCGCGGCCTTGAGCGTCGGCACGTCGAATGGCGTCGACCCGGCGACCAGGTCCCGCAGCCCGACCACCCACCCGGCCCCGGGGTCCTTCGTCACGTGCTTCTCGACCGCCTTCGGGTCGTACACGACCTGCTCGTCGGCTTGGAAGAACTCCGGGTAGTCGAGGATGTCGCCGGCCACCTTCAGCCGCGGCCCGGCCGCCTCCACGACCGCCGTCACCGTCGCCGGGTCGGCCGGGAGTCCGGCCCGTTGGAGGAATGGCGTGACCATCGCCACCTTCTCGGCCGCGGGCAGCGCGGCCATGTACCGCTCCTGGAAGGCGAACAACTTCTTGGCGTCGAAGCTGGCCGCCCCCTTGGTCACCCGCTCCAGCGAGAACAGCTCCTTCATCTGGTCAACCGTGAACTCCTCGGTGTGGCCGTCGAGCGACCAACCGAGCAGGACGAGGTAGTTCAGCACTGCCGCCGGGAGGTAGCCGACCGTCTGGTAGAAGTCGGTCAGCACCGGGTTGAACGTCTCGGGCGTGGTCTCCACCCCGAGCCGGTCGGCGATCGCCTTGCCGTGGTCGTAGACCTTCTTGAAGTCCGGGTTTTTCAGGTACTGGGCGATCTTCCGCTTGCTCAGCTTGTTCTTACTCCCCGGCTCGGCCACGAACGGCAGGTGGGCGTACTCCGGCCGGGGGTAGCCCAGCCCGTCCAGCATGAAGAGCTGCCGGGGCGTGTTGGCCAGGTGTTCCTCGGCCCGGATGACGTGGGTGATCTTCATGTCGAAGTCGTCGACCACGTTGGCCAGGTTGTACGTCACCGACCCGTCCGACCGCTGGATGACGGTGTCCTGCTCGCCGGCCCACGGCACTTCCACCTCGCCGCGGACGTGGTCGGTGAACCGGCAGACGCCCTCCCGCGGCATCTTCGCCTTCACCGCCCCCTTGCGGCCCTCGGCCTCGAACCGCCTGCGGTCGGCGTCGGTCTCGGCCATCCACCGCCGGCTGTAAATCTTCGGCCGCTTCTCCTTCTCGGCCGCCTCCATCTCGGCCTTCGTCTCCTCGGCGGTGGCGTAGTCCCAGTACGCCAGCCCCTTGTCCAGGAGTTGCCGGACGGCCTCCTGATAGCGGGCGAGCTTCTGCGACTGGAAGTACGGGCCGTGCGGCCCGCCGACCTCCGGCCCCTCGTCCCAGTCGAGGCCGAGCCAGCGGAACCCGTCGAGAATCGGCTGAAGGGCTTCTGCTACGTTCCGCTGCTGGTCGGTGTCGTCGATGCGGAGGATGAACCGGCCGCCGTGCCGCCGGGCGAACAGCCAGTTGAACAGGGCCGTGCGGACCCCGCCGATGTGCAGGTAGCCGGTCGGGCTCGGGGCGAAGCGGGTGCGGACGGTCATGCGGCGGTCCGGGCGGGCCTCTCGAAAAGGCGGACGCCCCGGCCCGGGTTTGGGTTCGGGGCGTCCGTGGGGATTATAAGCCCGCGGCCGGCCGCCGGCCGGCTACACCGTCGGCAGTTGCCACGGGTCCCGCCGCTCGCGGTCGAGCCACTTCGTCACCTCGGCCGGGGCGTCCACGAACTGCCACGCCTTCGGGTCCCACTTGAACCCCTGGCCGGTCCAGTAGGCGATGTTCCCGAGGTGGCAGACCGTCACCGACCGGGCACCCACTTCCACGTCGCAGATCGGCCGCTTGCGGCTCTTGATGCAGTTCAGCCAGTCCCGCTGGTGGCCCGGCGAGGTGTACAGCCGGTCCTTCTCGGCGACGGTTTCCTTGACGATCCCGTCCGGCTCGCTGGCCAGGTAGCCGCGGTCCACCATGATCTTCCCGCCCGACCCGACGAACGTCACCCCCCGGACCTTCTTCCCGGGGGCGGACTCGTCGGCGTGGATGACCGGGACGCCGTTGGCGTACAGGTACTTCACTCCCTTGCCGGCCTTCGGGTCCTTCGGGGGCACCACCTCGACCGGCCCGGACTCGTCCATCCCCAGGCCCCACTGGGCGATGTCGAAGTGGTGGGCCCCCCAGTCGGTCATCATCCCGCCGCTGTACTCCCGGTACTGCCGCCAGTCCGGGAAGTGCTGGTGGACGCCCCGCGGGCTGAGGACGGCGTTGTACGGCCGCACCGGGGCCGGCCCGAGCCACCGGTCCCAGTCGCACCCCGGGTCCGGCTTCTCCTCGGGCAGGTCGCACGGCCGGCTCGGCCCGCCGACGTTGACGTACACCGCCTCCAGCTTGCCGATGCGGCCGCTGCGGACCAGCTCGCAGGCCGTCCGGAACTCCCGGTCCGACCGCTGCTGGCTGCCGGTCTGGAACACCCGGTCGCACTTGCGGACGGCGTCCACCAGCCGCTTGGCCTCGAGGATGGTCAGGGTCAGCGGCTTCTCGCAGTAGATGTCCTTCTTGGCCTTGATGGCTTCGAGACACGGGATCGCGTGCCAGTGGTCCGGGGTGGCGATGACCACGGCGTCGATGTCCGGCCGGGCCAGCAGCTCGCGGAAGTCGAGGTACGCCGCACACCCCTTGTAGGCCCCGGACTTGGCCGCCTCGGCATACTTCGCCTCGACCGTCTTCTTGGCCGCCTCGCGCCGCATCTGGTCGGTGTCGCAGACGGCCAGCACCTGCACGTCCTTCTGGCCGAGGAAGTGGTTCAGGTGGCCGCGGGCCATCGTCCCCATGCCGACGAACCCGAGGCCGAGCCGGCCGCTCGCCGCGTCCTTCTTGTCGTCACCGAGGGCCGACCGGGGGATGGCCAGCGGGGCGGCGGCCACGGCCTTCACGAACGACCGGCGGGTGAGGCGAGACATCGGTAACTCCGGGAGAGGAAGGAGGAGGGCAGTGCCGCCAAACCTACCAGACCGCCGGCCGGACGCAAGTCCCCCGGATGGTTCTGGGCCGGTGACACCCCCCGCGCCTGACGAACCGGTTTGCGGCCTGACGAATCCGATCCCGGCCCGACGAACGCAAAACGAATGAAGTTAGCGGCCGAAGACGCGGTAACTCCCCCAAACCGCCGCCAGGGCGGCGAGGGCACTGACGCACGAGGCAACCGCCACCTTCGGCGTGACGTTGTAGCGGAGTTCGTTCCAGACGACGACCGGCAGGGTCGGCCGGGCCTCGCCGGCGACGAACAGCGACACCATCCCCTCATTCAACGAGGTGACGAACGCGGCCAACGCCCCGGCCAGTACCGCCGGCCGCAACAGCGGTAGCGTCACGCGGCGTGCGACTTGCCACGGCCCGGCCCCGAGGCCGCGGGCGGCCGCCTCCAGGTCCGGCGGGGTCTGGCCGAGGTGGGCCCGGGCGACCAGGAAGACGACCGGTAGCCCGAGCAGCCCGTGGGCGAGGACGAGTCCGACGGGCGACCCATTCAGTCCGGGGAGGTAGAGGAGCGGGAGCAGCCCGAGGCCGAGGACGGCCGGCGGAACGAACCCCGGCAGCAACGCCCCGGCCGCCGCGACTGACCGGCCGTGAAACCGGTGTCGGGCGACGGCGAACGCCAGCGGCACCCCGGCCACGAGGGCGACCCCGGCCGCCGCCGCAGCGACCCACAGGCCTCGCACCAGCGCCCCCGTCCACCGCCGGTCGTCGGCGAACGCCCCGTACCACCGCAAGGACCACCGCCCGGTCGGCGGGGTCAGGAACGCATCCGGTGAGAACGACACCCAGGCCGCGAACCCGACCGGGGCGAGGAGGAGGGCCAGGCCGAGCCAGCCCACGAGCCGGGTCATCGGCCACCCCCGGACCGCCGGGCGGCCAGCGCGAAGAGTGCCCCCAGCCCGGCCGCGGTCAGCGTCAGGACCACCGCCCCGGCTGCCGCCCGCGGCCAGTTCTGGCGGTCGAACGCCTGCCGGTGGACCTCGACGGCGAGCGTCTGGTCGGCCGGGTTGGCCAGCAGCATCGGCCCGAGGAACGCCCCGACGCCGCACATCAGCCCGAGCTGGCCGGCGAGTACCAGCCCGGGGACCGACAGCGGCAGCGTCACCCGGCGGAACGCCTGCCACCGGCTCGCACCCAGGCCGCGGGCGGCCGCCTCCCAGGCCGGGTCGATCCGGCCGAGCTGGATGAGGAGTACGAGAACGGCATAGGGGAGGACGAGGTAGACTTCGCCGGCCAGGGCGGCGAACACGTTTCGGGACAGCGTGACCGGCTCCGCTACGACGCCGAGGGCGACCAGGCCGCGGCTGACCGGCCCGGCCGCGCTCAGGAGTTGTCGCAGCCCGAACATGACGACCAGGGCGCTGGCCAGCTTCGGCAGCAGCACCGCGGCGACCGCGACCCGCCGCGCCGTCGGCCCGAGCGACCGGATGAAGAGCGCGAGCGCGTAGCCGAGGGCGACCGCGGTGGCCGCGACGGCCGCCCCGAACGCGGCCGTGAAGCCGAGCAGCCTCAGCCCGGCGTGGTCTGTGGCGGCGGCGAAGTTGTCCCCCGTCCAAGTCCCGGGCACGAAGAACCCGCGGCCGCCGGCCGGCTCGTACAGGCTGACCCGGACGAGCAGGACGACCGGCCCGAGGAGCAGCCCGGCTACCAGGACCCCGGCCGGCGACGCCAGCAGGTACGAGGTGGCGCGACTCACGGGTCGGTATCCGGGATGACCCAGGCGGCGTCGGTGGGGATGCCGACTTCGATGTCGGAAGTCGCGCTGAGGTCGGCCGCCCGGACCCGGACAAGCAGGACCGGCCGGCCGGCCCGCTCGAGTTCGACCACCGCGTCCGGGCCGAGGAACGACCGCCCGACGGCCCGCGCCGTCCAGTGCCACAGGCAACCGCTCGCCACAGGCCCGATGACCACCCGTTCCGGCCGGACCATGACCGTGCCGCTCAGGCCGAGGTCCGCCCCGTCGATCAGGTTGGCATCCCCCAGCGCCCGGGCCACGAACGGCGTCCGCGGCCGGTGGTAGACCTCCGCCGGCGGGCCGACCTGGAGGAGTCGCCCGGCGTTCATCACCCCGACCAGGTCGGACACGGCCAGCGCCTCCTCCGGGTCGTGCGTGACCATGATCGTCGTCACGCCGTTTTCCCGCTGGAGCCGGCGGAGTTCGCCCCGGAGCTGCTCCCGCAAGAGGCGGTCGAGGTTGGCGAACGGCTCGTCCAACAGCAGCAGGTCCGGCTGGATGACCAGCGCCCGGGCCAGGGCCACCCGCTGCTGCTGCCCGCCGGACAGGGCGGCCGGCTTGCGGTCCCGCTCGGCCGGGGTCAGCCCGACCCGTTCCAACATCCCGTCGGCCCGGTCGAGGCAGGTCCGGTACGGCAGGCCGCGGACCTCCAGCCCGAAGCTGACGTTCCGCCGGGCCGACAGGTGCGGGAACAGGGCGTAGCTCTGGAACACCATCCCGGCGTTCCGTCGCTCCGGCGGCAGGGCGGTCACGTCCTTCCCCAGGATCAGCACCCTTCCGGCGGCCGGGGTGAGGTAGCCGCCGACCAGCTTGGCGAGCGTCGTCTTGCCGCACCCGGACGGCCCGAGCAGGGTGAGGAACCCGCCGGCCGTGACGCCGAACGATACGTCCCGCACCGCCGGGGTCGATCCATACCCGAAGGTGACGGACTCGACCGCACACCCGGGCGGGGCATCAGCCCTTGCGGAGGACGGTCCGGTCCCACTCGTCGGCGATGGCCCGGCCGTGTTCGGCATACAGGTCGTAGGGGTAGTACTTCAGCCCGGCGAACCCGTCCGGGGTGTGCGGGTAAAGCTGCTTCCAGAACCGGTCCTCGGCGGCCATCCTCGCCGCGACAGAGGGGACGGCCGTGGCCGACCCCTTCCGGGCGAACCCCAGTTGCAATTCGTCCGAGAAGATCAGGTCGATGGCCTTCTCGGCCAGCTCCTTCCGCGGCGACCCGGCGGGCACGGCCCAGAAGACCTGGACGAAGGCCCGGTCGGCCGGCGGGACGCAGGCCCCGAGGTCCGGCTTCTCCCGCAGGGCCGCGATGTACTCCGGGCTGTGCATGTTCCCGGCCGCCACGTCGCCGTTGGCCAACGCCAGGATCATGTCGGTCGAGGTCTTCCACCAGACCTTGACCCGGTCGCGGTGCTCGCGGGCGAACCGGAGGCAGCCGCCGAGGTCCGCCCGCAAGAGGTCGTGGGCCGTCCCCGGCTTCCCCTCCACGTCGGCCCGGGCGCAGGCGAAGGTGTAGAGCGACAGGTAGTAGTGCTCGTACAGCCCGAACTTGCCGGCGAGGTCGGGCCGGAGCAGGTCGGCCCAGCGGGCGGGTTCGGCCCCGGTCAACTTCCGGTTGAACCCGAAGGTCATCACCGAGTCGGGGTAAGTAATCCCGTACCGCTCGGAGTAAACCCAGTGGTCGAGGGCGGCGGGGACGAGGTTCTTGTGGTTCGGGATGTTGTCGAGGTTCAGTTGGGCGAACAGCCCGTCCCGGGCGGCCGGGAACCCCTCGGTCGCGTCCGACACCATCAGGTCGTAGGGCGGGTCGTCCTTCGGGGCGAGCTTGACCTTGGCCGGGGCCCCCCACCAGCCGGGGAAGAGCGTGACGGTCGCCCCGGTGGCGGCCTCGAAGGCCGGCACGAACACCTCCCGCATCGCGGCCTCGTGCCCGCCGGCGTAGCAGAAGACCCGCAGCTCCTGGCCGGCGTCGGGGCCGGTGCCGGACCGTTGGCCGCACCCGGCGAGTAGGGCAGCGCCGGACGCCCCGAGGAATTGACGGCGGGACGGGCGCATCAACTACCCCATCGGGCGGCGGAACGTGACGACAGCGGCGGCGACCCGGGCGGCGGTGGTCAGCCAGCAGAGGCCGCCGAACACCCAGGCCAGTACAGTGAACGAGTCCGGGAACAGGCAGAACAGGGCGAAGAACGCGACCGTCTCCGTCCCCTCCATCAACCCGGCCGCGTAGTAGAAGGACTTCCGCCCGCGGGCCTCGGTCGTCGCGCCCCGCTTGGCGGCGACCACGGCATACGCCAGGAACGACCCGCCGGTGCCGACGAAGCTCCAGACCAGGAACGCCGCCGGCAGGGCGACCTCCGGCCGGCCGACGGCGAACCCGAACGGCACCCCCGAGTAGAAAATCAGGTCGAGGACGATGTCCAGGTAGCCGCCGGCGTCGGTCGCCCCGGTCCGCCGGGCCACGGCCCCGTCCAGGCCGTCGGCGAGGCGGTTGGCCAGGATCAGCGCCAGGGCCAGCCCGTACTGCCGGAAGGCCAGGGCCGCACACCCGGCCATGCCGACCACGAACCCGCCGACCGTGACCGTATCCGCCCCGAGGCCGAGCCGGGTCAGCCCGGCTGCCAGCCGGTCGAGCGGCGGGTCGATCAGCCGGCGGGCCAGGGGATCGAACACGGTCAGAGCCTGGAAATGGGGCCGCGGATGAACGCCGATCAAAACCGATTTCATTTCGCTCCGCGTTCATCCGCGTTCATCCGCGGCCCCTTTACGACTTCACAGCCGGGCGATCGGCCCGTCGGCCACACCGTTCCGCTGCCGCCGGTCGAGTTGGTCGGCGTACACCCGGGTCCGGTCGATGAAGAACATCCCGCCCTTGCCGCCGCGGAGTCGGATCCGCCAGTAGGTCGCCCAGGCGAGCAGCTTCTCCGGCCAGCGGGCGTGCCGCCGGCCGCCGCCGTACTCGCCCCGGAAGTACTTCCGCCGCTCGACCGCCGGCCGGACGACGCAGTCGCGGCCGCCCGGCCGCTTCAGGGCGTACACGTCGGCGATCCACCGGCCGGTGATCTGGTTGGCGGCCGCGAACGGGGCCGCGTTCCCCCACAGCACCCGCCCCCGCGGGCCGTTGGCGTTGCAGAACCACGGGAACAGGGTCCGCACCGCGCAGACGAAGTCGGCGTACTCGCGGGGGTGGTAGTTCCGGATCCGGAAGACCATCAGGACCTCGCGGCCCTCCTCCCGGACGAACCGCCGCAGCTCGGCCCGGAACCGGCGGTCGGTCAGGCGGGCCAGGGCGTCGGCGAAGTCGGTGAACACCAGCCAGCCGCTGTTGTAGTGGCTGGTCCCGTGGATGGAGTTGATCCCGTGCGGCATCCGCCGGCGGGGGCCGACCGGCAGTTCGTCCGGGCCGGTCGAGAGGGTCACCCGCCCGGCCAGGAACTGGCCGGTCTTGGTGACCACGAAGTCGTCCATCGGCAGCCCGTCCTCGGCCGGGCCGCGGGGCGACCGGTAGAGGACGTTCGCGTGCCAGACGTAGGTGCCGGTGGCCGGGTCGAGGCCGGTGGCCCAGGGGTGGTCCGGCGGGACGAGGCCGTGGGGCAGGGGGCGGAGCCGGGTGATGTCGAGGACGCGGACGATGCCGTGCCCGTTGTGGGCCATCTGGTAGAGCCACCGCCACGGCAGCCCGAGCCAGTACCCCGGGCCGTCCCGGTGCCGCCGGGGCATCGGGGGCGGGTCCGGCCGCGGGGTCAGCGGGGGAAGGGCGGTCATCCCGATCTCTTGGTGGCACAGGCCTCCCGGCCTGTGCGGGTCGCTCTGCACAGGCCGGGAGGCCTGTGCCACCAAGACCAGGTCCGCCGCACCCCGACGAAGAACTGGTTGCCGGCCTGCACAGGCCGGGAGGCCTGTGCCACCAAGACCAGTGCCCGGCCGCTCAGCCCTTCGCGGCCGGCTCGGCGTGTTAGGCCAGGGCGGCGGCACCGTCGGCCGGGGTGGCCCACCGGCCGAACCGGTTGGCCCAGTTCCGGCGGAGGGCGCCCCAGAAGCCGAGGGCCTTCAACGGCGGGGCCAGCAGCTTCACCTTCTTGTCCTTCTCGCCCCAGTCCGGCACGTCGTCGAACAGGACGTAGACTTCCCACATCGTCTGGTCCGGGTCGGTCACCCAGATTTTCGACTGGAAGGCGTAGCAGCACTTCACCTCGTCCTGCTGGCCGATCGGGGCGCCGACCGCCGCCAGCCGGGCCTGGATCGCCCGCAGGTGGTCGACCGTCAGCACCCGCAGCCCGAGGTGGTTGAGCGGCCCGCCGGCGCACGCCCGCTTCGGCTTGAGGGACAGCACCAGGGGCGGCTCGTCCACCTCGAACTTGGCGTAGTCGGGGTAGTGCTTGGCCGGGCCGGTGCCGAACAGGGCCTCGTAAAACCGGACCGCCCGGGGCAGGTCGGACACGTTCAGGGAGGCGTGGAACTTGACGACGGCGGTGGCCCGGGCGGGGGTACGGTTCGGGGTGGCGGTCATGGTCGGTTCGGTCATCGGCGGCCCTCGGGGATGTCGTACGGCGGGTCCTCCGGCGGGAGTACCCGGAACCAGGGGTCGGCCTTGGTCGCCTCCGACGGGGTGATGAACCCGTCTCCGTCGGCGTCGATGAGTTTGAACCGACCGGTCGAGCCCAGGAACTCCTGCCGGGACAGCTTATGGTCGGTGTCCCGGTCCATGTTCCGGAACCAGTCCGGCCAAGTCATGTTCACGCTCATCGACCGCGGCATCCGCTCGTACTCGCGGCCCGCGTGGTCGCCGGCGAGCCAGGCCTTCGTGACCAGGGCGACGCCGAACAACAGGGCGGCCGCCCCGAGGAGGGCCGCCGCGACGACGTTGGCCCGCCGCATACCCGGCTCCGACTACTTGACCTCGAACACCTTGTCGGCCAACCCCTCGGCGGAGACCTCGACCGCCCACGGCGTCCTGGCCGGGTCGGCGTAGGCCGGCTTGTTCAGCCGCTTGGCCAGCTCCAGGCTGAGGGTGACTTTGTACCCGCCGGGCGGCACCCCGTCCCCCCACGGGTACGTCCGCATGACGAACGACCCGTCGAGCTGGAGCTGGCAGCTCGGCTTCTCCCCCCGGTACGGGTTGGCCGGGTCGGGAGTGAACCAGATGCTCCCGGCCGTCACCGGCCCACCCTTGAGCGTGACCGTTCCGGCCACCGGGACGAGTTTCGGCTTGTCCGAGCAGCCGGACGCCAGCAACAGGCCGGCGGCCAGCGGGAGAAGGCCGATCAGGCGGACCATCCCACGGTGCTCCGGGTCGGGTGGGGCTTGGTGGCCCAGGCCACCCGGCCTGTGCTGATGCCGCACAGGCCGGGAGGCCTGTGCCACCAAGCCCGAACGCCACCGCGGGGTCAGTCGAA
>JAIEQN010000176.1 GCA_019747685.1 Gemmataceae bacterium | reverse complement strand
GCCCCGGGGCTGGGCATCCCGGGGTGTCGCAGACCCCCGCGAAGAGCACAAGGATCAGGGTGGAGACGCTCTAGTGCGAGTGTGAGTGAGGACCGAACCTGAAACGCGGCCGGTTTCACTCACACTCGCACTAGCCACTCACACTTCAGGCTGCCGCAGGCAGCCGGCGGACCGGGTTGCCGATGGTGTCGAACAGCTCCATCAACCCTTGAACGTGTTTGCAGTGGTGGGCGTTCCGATTCTCCCCATGGTAGACCGCGTCCGGGCAGGTGCAGTGCCACAGGTGGTAGCCGTCGGCGGCCCGTTCGAGGGCCACCTGGTACGCCTCCCGGCCGCCCAGCACCTCCCACGTCATCACGCACCCGGGGTCGGCCGGGTCCGGGTTCTTGTAGGTGATCCGGAAGTGGTACGGGGCCGGCGTCCGCTTCCGGTCTGGGCCGGGCAGGACGAGCGTAATCAGGGCGAACGACGGTTTCGGGGTGGTCGGCATCATGGCGGCGGTTCGGGGTGTCAGGCGTGGGTCGAGTTTACCCGATCGCCGGCCCCGGCCGGATGTCGGTAGCGGTCCGGTCGGGTCGGTTTAGACGGGGCCGACGGCCCGGCAGGTGCGGGAAACACCGGTATGACCGACCTCGACTCCGCGAAGGCGGTGGTCCGCGAGCGGTGCCGGAAGGCCCGGGCTGCCCGTCCGGACAAGGATGCCGCCAGCCGGGCGATCGTCGCGGCGTTCACCGCCCTGCCGGCTTATGCGGACGCCCGGACGGTGATGTGGTACGTCGACGCCGGGGGCGAGGTGCGGACCCGGCCCGCCCTGCCGGCGGCGTTGGCCGACGGCAAGCGTTTGGTCGTGCCGTGGTGCGACGGGGAGGCGAACGAGCTGGGGCTGTTCCACCTCGAAGACTTGGGCGAGCTGGTCGAAGGGGCATACCGGATTCTGGAACCGCGTGAGGAATTACGGCGGCTGTCCGGGAAGGTCGTCCGGCCGGACGAACTCGACGTGGTGATGGTCCCGGGGGTGGCATTCGACCCGCGGGGCGGCCGGGTGGGGCAGGGGAGGGGCTACTACGACTGGCTGCTGGCCCGGCTCCGGGCGGACGCGGAGGTCGTGGGGCTGGCGTTCGACTGTCAGGTCGTGGACGAGGTGCCGGTCGGCCCGCGGGACGTGTTCATGGGCTTGGTGCTGACCGAAAAGCGGGTACTACGCGGACGTGGACGGGGTGGATGAGGCCGCCGATGGCTACCGGCGGGCTCCGTTCGACTCTCCGCTTAACTGGATCACCACCTCCCGCGACTCGCCGGCCCGGGTGACGCTCAGCACCGCCTCGCCGTCGGGCGGCAGCGCCTGCACCACGGCCCGCAACTGATCGCCGCTGGCGACCTCCTGGCCGTTCGCCTCCTCGACCACGTCGCCCGGCTCGACCCCGGCGGCCGCGGCCGGGCTCCCCGGCATCACCTCCGCCACCACGACGCCGGCCGCCACCGTCGCGCCGAGCCGGCCGCCGGCCTCGCCGTCCTTCGGCTCGCCCAGTCGGGTGACGATGTCCTTCGAGTGGTCGCCCCGGCGGACGCGGACCGACAGGTCCCCACCGCCCGACAGGGCGGCGATCGCATCCCGCAGGCCCGGCCCGCTGGCCACGTCGGCGCCGTTCACCGCCTCGATCACGTCGCCCTTGACCAGCTCCAGGTCGGCGGCCAGGGAGTCCGCCTCGACCTCGGCGATCACCACCCCCGGGGCGACGGTCAGCCCGAGCCGGTTCCCGCCGTCGGCGGCGGTCGTTGGACTAACCGGTTCCGAGGCCCGGGCGGGCTCCGGCGGGGTGACTTCGGCCACCCGCTCGCGGGCGGCGGCCGCCTCGGCCTTGACCCGCTCCAGCCCCTTGAGCACCTCGGCCAGCGACTGGAGGTACGCCTCCCGGGCCTTCAGGTGGAGGATGTCCGCCTGTTTCGCGGCCGCCTCGCACTCGGCCCGGAACCCCTTGATCCGCTCGCCGGACTTCGTCGCCTCCCGGACCGCCTCCTCGACCTGCTCGCGGACTTGCACCACCTTCGCCACGGCCACCGACTGGCCGCCGACCTCGCGGACGAGCTGTTCGCCGGTCTCCCGGACGAGGTGCTTGAGGTCGCCGACCGGGCCGACCGCGGCGGCGGCCTCGGCCCGCACCCGGTCGAGGGCCCCGGCCGCCTCGTCCCGGACGGTATGAAGGTGCTTGACGGCCTCGGCCGCGTCCGCCCGGGCGGCGCCGACCTCCTGCCGCAGCGCGGTCAGCTCGCGGACGAGGGCCTCCCGCTCGTCCCGGAACGCCTTCACCTCGCCGACGGCGGCCCGCAGCTCGCGGACGGCGTCGAGCAGGTCGGCCCGGACCCGCTCGGCCAGCCGGGCGGCGTCGTCCAGCCCGGGCGGGGGCCCGGCGGCCGGGGTGGTCGGGGGTGGCGTCTCGACGGTGATCTTGACCGTCTTGTCTTTCCCGACCGTCCGCCGGACCTTGACCGGCTCGGCCGCCGGCTTGGCCGCCCGCGCCTTCGCGGCTCCCTCCGCCGGCTTCGTCGCCCGCGCCATCGCTCACCTCCATCGGGGGGGCGAGGCTCCCGCCGAGCCGGCGACCCGGGTTGGCCTCGCCGGCTCGGCGGGAGCCTCGCCCTCCCGAAGTTCGGACGCTCACACCGCGGTCCGCTGCCCGGCCGCGTGCCGCTCCTTCTCCCACTGGTACTCCCGCTCCCGGCGGGCGTGGTGGTAGGCCAGCCCGGCGATGGCGATCCCGAGCCCGATCACCGCCACCGAGGTGAGGAACACCAGGATGAAGATGAGCGGCCGGTCCATCTGGTGGAAGTACACCCGGAGGGCGTCGCCCGACGTGTTGTAGGCGTCCTCCCGGGTGTACCGGGTGCCGAGCCCGACGGCCGTGAGCCCGAGGCCGATCGACGCCCCGGCCGCGATGACCGCCCCGACGAGTGCGCGCATGCGTGTCCCCCCAAAGGGCCCGCCCGGCGGGCGGTCAGAAGTTGAGCATCCGCAGCCCGCCGCCGCAGACGAGCAGGATGCCGGCGGCGATGATGAACAGGCTGCTGCACCCGCACCCGGGCCAGATGCCGAACTGGCCCCGCGGGCCCATGTCGCGGCGGTTGAACATCCCGCCGAGGATGCCGCCGTTGCCGTAGCCGCCCGGGCCGGTCGGCCCCCCGCCGTATGACATGGCGTCCCCTTCGATCCGGTGGCCGGAATGGCTCGGCGAACGACGGCCCCGCGGGCGGGGTCGCGTTCACGGTCGTGATGGGGTGCAAGTTTCGGGCCGGCTACCGGTACAAAAGGGCCGTGTCCGACACGTTCCGCTCGGCCACCGCCCGGGTGATGTGCCCGGCCGCCAACAGCCGCCGGACCGACTCGTCGAACGTCACCATCCCCTCGGCCCGGCCGGTGACCAGGTAGTTGTCGATCCCCTCGACCTTCCCGGTCCGGATCGCGCTGGCCACCGGCGGCGTCACCCACAGCACCTCGACCGCCAGCGCCCGCTTCCCGCCCCGCTCGGCCCCGGGCAACAGCCGCTGGGCCACCACCGCCCGCAGGCTCAGGGCGAGCTGCGCCCGCACCCCCGGCTGCCCGTCGGCCGGGAACAGGTCCGCGTACCGGGTGAGGGCCCCCTTCGCGTCCCGGGTGTGCAGGGTGGTGAAGACGAGGTGCCCGGTCTCGGCGGCGGAGAGGGCCATCCGGGCCGTCTCCCCGTCCCGGACCTCGCCGACCAGGATCACGTCCGGGTCCTGCCGCAGGCCGTACTTCAGCCCGTCGGCGAACGTCAGCACGTCGGCCCCGACCTCCCGCTGGGTGACGACCGACCCGGCCGCCGGCGGGAACACGTACTCGACCGGCTCCTCGACGGTGATGATGCGGCACCCGCCGGCGGTGTTGAGCCGCTGGACGAGCACGGCCAGCGTCGTCGTCTTGCCCGATCCGGTCGGCCCGGTGACGACGACCAGCCCGTCCCGCAGGCCGGTGAGGCGGTCGGCCAACTCGACCGGGAAGCCGGCCCAGTCGAGGTCGGGGATGGCGTCGGGGACGATCCGGAGGCAGGCGGCCGGGTGCCGGCCGGCGTGGAACAGGTTGGCCCGGAACCGCACCGCCCGGCCGCCGACCGGCAGGTCGAACGAGAGGTCGAAGTTCTTGTGACTACGAAAGTGGTCGTGGGCGTCGGGCGGGCAGAGGGCCCCGACCGCGGCGGCCGCGTCGTCGGGTGTCAGCGGCGGGTCGCCCAGCTCGATCAGGTCGCCGTGGAGCCGGAGGACCGGCGGGTAGCCGGGGACGAGGTGGAGGTCGGACGCCCCGGCCCGGACGGCGGCCTCGAGCCAGTCCCGGAGCCGGTCGGGGGGCCCCCCCGGGACCGCGGCCGTCCCGGCCGCCGCATCGTGATGGCTCATGGGCGGGCGGCCGGGACGGCCGCGGTCCCGGGGAACCGGTTAGTGGTTGAACAGGAACGCCGGGCTGTTGATGAGGGCCCACGCCAGGTCCTGGGCCCCCAGCACCCGCGGGTCGGCCGGCGGGGGTTCGGCCGCCTCGCCCGCCAGCCGGGCGTACTCCTTGTCCTGGGCCAGGTACAACGCCCGCAGCCGCCCCTCCTGGTCGGCCGTCCGCTTGGCCGCGGGGACCTCGACGAGGGCCGCCACCTCGGCCGGGATCGTGCTGACCAGCTTCGGGTCCGGGTCGGCCGTGACCGACAGCCGGAACCGGCCGATCAGGTGGTCGCCGCCGTACCGCTGGTCGAGGACGGCGGTGAACGCCACCCCGTCGGCCGCCGGGACCGGCTGCTCGAACCGGAACAGGGCCGCCTGGTTCTTCCCCACCCCCTCGGCGATCGCCCAGCCGGTGCCGGGGTTGCCGTCGACCGCGCCGGCGGCCGGGAACCCGTTCTGCTCGACGGTCGCTTTTGCCCCGGTCAGCTTGACCGGCCTAGGCTCCTCACCTGCCTTCCCCGCCGGGCGGTAGCCCAGCCGGAACTCGTTGAGCACGAAGTTCCCGTTCCCGGCCCGGCCCGGCCCCTTGCCCGGCAGCTTGGGGTCGCTCAGGACCTCCAGCCGGACGGCCGTCACCGGCCCGGCCAGCTTCGCCGTCCCGGCGACGGTGTACACGTCGACCGGGTCGGTCGGGCCGGTGGCCGTGACCGACCCGTCCGGGTTGACCGTCAGGGTGGCCCCGTTCCGCGGCGGGTCCCCCTGCCTCGACTCGGCCTTCGTCACCGCCAGCGGCGTCCAGGCGGACGCCTTCCCGGCCCGCACCCCGGCCTCCCAGGCGGCCTGCTTCTCGCCCAGCTTGGCCCGGTAGGCGTCGAACGCGGCCTTCTTCGGGGCGTACTCGGCCAGTTGGGCGGCGTGGTCCGGCCCGGCCGACCGCAGGGCCCGGACCCCGGCCTCGGCCTCGGCCGCCGTCGGCCGGCGGTTGAGCACCGCCAGGTACACCTCCTCGACCACCTTGCCGTCGTCCTTCTCCGCGGCGACCAGCCTGGCCAGCCGGTTGGCCGGGTCCTTGATGGCGTCGGCCACGATCGGCCCGTTGACCATCGCCAGGACCGGCCCGAGGTTCATCCCGCCGGTCCGCTCGCACTCGCAGGCGCTCTCCCGGACCGGCTTGCCCAGCAGGTCGAGGAACCCGCCGGGCAGTTCGACGTTGCTGTCGACCAGCTGCGCCGCCCGGCTCCCCGGCGGCAGGCCCGGGAGCTTCGTCACGGAGCCCGTCGCCGCGTGGACGGCGTCGTACAACACCTCGGCCGGCAGCCGCCGGGCCAGGGCGTGCGAGTAGTTGATGTCGTCGTCCTTGTTCCACTTGTCGGTGGTGATGGAGAGCTGGTACGTCCGGCTCTTGCAGATCGCCTTGATCGTCGCCCGCACGTCGAACCCGGACTTCACGAAGTCGGCGGTCAGCCGGTCGAGCAGCTCCGGGTTGGTCGGCGGGTTGCCGGCCCGGATGTCGTCCAGCGGCTCGATCAGCCCGACCCCGAGGAGGTAGCCCCACAGCCGGTTGACGTAGCTCCTGGCGAAGTACGGGTTCTGCGGCGAGGTGATCCACTTGGCGGCCTGGACCCGGCGGGGGTCGCCGGCCCCGGCCTCGGCCGCCACCGGGTACGGGAACTTCGGCGGGGCCACCTGCCCGGTCCGCTCGTGCTTGACGTCCCCGGCCTTGGCGTCGGCGACGACCTCGACCAGCGGCTTGGGGGCCTCGACGTTCGTCCCGCCGATCTTCTGCCCCTTGTATTTGGGGTCTTCCGACAGTTGCGTTTGGGCGAAGTACGCGGCCAGGTGGTAGTAGTTGTCCTGGGTCCACCGCTCGAACGGGTGGTCGTGGCACTTGTTGCAGTTGAACCGGACGGCCAGGAACAACTGCGTGGTGTTCTCCATCACCGCGTCGGGGGTGCGGAGGACCTTGTAGTACGACGCCGGCGGGTTCTCGACGTTCGAGCCGGACGCGGTCAGGATTTCGTAGGCGAACTGGTCGTAGGGCATGTTCTTGGCGACGGCGTCGCGGATCCACTTGCGGAACGCGGCCGCCCCGGGGTCGCCGAGGAACTTCCGGTTCACCTGGAGGAGGTCGGCCCACTTGTTCGCCCAGTGCTCGACGAAGGCGTCACTGCCGACCAGCTTGTCGACCAGCTCGTCCCGCTTGAGCTTCTGGTCGCGGCCGTCCGCCACGAACGCCCGGACCTCGTCCGGCCCGGGGGGAAGGCCGGTCAGGTCGAGGTACACCCGGCGGACGAACTCCTCGTCGGTGCAGAGCGGGCCGGCCTGGACCTTGACCTTCCTCAGCTTGGCGTCGACCAGCTCGTCGATGTGGTTGTGGACCGGCCGCTGCTCCCAGGCGAACCCGGACCGGTCGCCGAGGACGACGACGGTGGAGGCGGCGTAGGCCCCCTCGTACCGGGCCAGCATGGTCGCCTCGCCGCGGCGGACGCTGGTGAGCAGGCCGGCCTTGTCGACGGTCGCCACGTCGGTGTTGCTGCTGTCGACGAACGCCTCGGCCGACACGTCCCGGACGGTCCCGTCGGTGTAGGTGGCGACGACGGCGAACTGCTGCCGGGTGCCGATCTTGCCCAGGGTCGGGTCCTTCGGGAAGACCTCGATGCCCTTCACCCGGGGGGCGTCGAGGTCGAGCTTGACCCCCTGGCCGATCCACCGGCGGAGCAGCTCGTAGTTCGGGTCGCCGGGCTGGGTGAGGACGCCGCCCTGGTGGGGGACGGCCCCGGCCGTCTTGAGGAGCATCAGGCTCTGCTCGGGGGCGGCCCGGTTGAACCGGCGGGCTTCGAGGTCGTCGGTCAGGGCCCGGAAGTCGTACAGCGGGTCGTACCCGCGGAGGGAGAGTTTGAACCCGTTCTTGCCAGCCTGGGCCCCGTGGCAGGTGCCGGCGTTGCACCCGAGCTTCGAGAGCACCGGCTGCACGTCCTTGACGAAGCTGACCGGCCGGTCGGCCTTGGTGCCCGAGACGGTGACGGGGATCGAGAGCGTTTGGCCGCCGAGCGACACCGCGATGGCCCCTGAGCCGTCGGCCTTCGGCCGGACGAGGCCGTTCGAGGCGGCGACGAGGTCGGCCGGGGCGTCCAGCTTCGCCATCCGGGTCACGTCGAGGGTGTCGCCGCCGGCCAGGTGGGCCGTGACGAGCACCTGGGCGTAGGCGAACGGCCCGTCGAGCTTGACGGCCGCCGGTCGGGCTTCGAGCTTCGTCACCGTCGCCCCGGCGGGCAACGCTTCCTGGGCGGCGGCCGGCCCGGCGGCGACGAGGAGCAGGGCCGCGGCGGGGAGGAGGCGGGGCATGCGGAGGGGCCTCGGGGTGGGTTGATCCTGGGACCGCGGGCGTCCCGCCCGCATCGTCAGGGTGATCGGTCACGGGAACCATGCGGGCGGGACGCCCGCGGTCCCAAGGTCAACGGGCCCCGACCGCCGCCGTCGGGACGGCCACGAACTCGTTCAACAGCTTGCCGGTGGCCGGGTCGTGGAGCCAGACCGTGCCGTCGAACCCGGCCGAGGCGACGGCCTTGCCGTCCGGCCGCCAGGCGACGGCGTAGGCCGGGCCGGAGACCCTCTCGAAGGCCACCTTCTTGCCGGTGTCGGTCTCGTACGCCCGGACCTCGCCCTTGCCGTCCAGGCTGCTGCACGCGGCGAAGTGCTTGCCGTCCGGGCTGAACGCGACCGACGCCACCCGCCCGGGCAGGGCTTCGTACCCCCGCACCTTGTTGGCGTCGTCGCCGATCACCCGGGGGACCTCGCGGTGCATCTTGTACAGCCGGGGGGTGCCGTCGGACCCGGCGACCAGCAGCTCGTCGTACACCTTCGGGGGCACGTCCGGGGCGTCCGTCGGGACCTTCTGCATCCGCCGGGTCTTCACCCCGAGGTCGGCCCCGAACAGCTTGATCGCCACCGGGGGCAGGGCGGGGCGGCGGTCCAGGGCCATCAGCCCGCCCTTCAGGGCCCCCGGGGTGATGCTCGTCACGTTGTCCATGAACCGCTGGGTGGCCACCTCGGTCAGCTTCATGCTCATGTCCCGGCTGACCGACGCCAGGTGCTTGCCGTCCTGGCTGAACACGGTGCCCAGCACCCAGTCCGAATGGGTCCCCATGAACAAGACTTGCTTGCCGCTGGTGGGGTCGATAGCCCGGACGGTGTTGTCGGCGCAGCCGAAGGCCAGCGTCTTGCCGTCCGGCGACCAGCTCACCCCGTACAGGGTGTCGAAGGTGAACGGGGCCGAGACCAACAGCCGCGGCTTGGCGTGGTCCCAGACCTGGACCTCGCCGAACCGGCCGGGCGACCCGCCGGCCACGGCCAGCCGCCGCCCGTCCGGGCTGAACGCCAGGGCGTTCACCCGCTCGGACAACCCGACCAGCCGGGAGACGAGGCGGTAATCCTTGGCCGAGTAGAGCAAGACCTCGTGGAACCCGGCGACGGCCAGGTACTCACCCGCGGGGTCGAAGGCGAGGGCGGTGACGACCGGCGGGGCGGCGTACACCGGCGGGTGGTCGGCGTCGACCGGGGCCGACTTGGCCGACGCCGGGGTGTCGTCGGCGGCCCCCTGCGCGACCCAGTCGGTGAGGAGTTTGACCTGGGCCGGGGTGAGCGGGTCGCGGCCCTTGGGCATCTCGGCCTTGCCGTCGTGCAGGGCGATCTGGTCGACCAGGTAGCTCTTGGCCGGCTGGCCGGGGACGACCCCGGGCTTCTCCCGCTCGCCGGGCTTGAGCAGGTCGGCGTACCCGGTGGTGAGATACCCGCCCTGGGGCTTGGCCGGCTGGTGGCAGCCGTTGCAGTGCTGGGCCAGGACCGGCCGCACGTCCTTGTAGTAGCTGACCTTGCCGTCGGCCGGTGCCGCGGGCGGGTCGGCGGCGCGGAGGGGGGCGGCCGTAAGGCCCCCGGCAACGGCGGCGGCGGCGAGCGCCGGGAGGAGGGCGCGGGGAGCGGTCATCGGGAGAAGACCCCGGCGGGAGGGCGAGCGGCCTGAGCGGCGGGCCTGGCAGGAGTGGTAGTGTACCAAACCGGGGCAGGGGGGTTCAAACAGATTTCCGGCGGATGGGGTATCAATCTAACCGAGATTTGTTCGGCCGCAACCGGGTGAGTTTGGCGTGGGGGGTGTCTTCGGGCTGAACTCATCCGACACGGGGCGAGGGTCAGTCGGGCCGGCAGAGGCGGGTGAGCAGCGTCACCAGGGCGACCGGGTCGGCCGGCTTGAGCAGGTACTCGGCGGCCCCGGCAGCGGCGGCCGCCCGGCGGCGGGCCAGGTCGGTGTGGCCGGTGACGACGACAACGGCCGGCGGCCGGGGGGCGGCCCGGACCCGGCGGATCAGGTCGCACCCGTCGGCGTCGGGCAGGTCGAGGTCGAGGACGACGACGCCCGGTCGGTGGTCGGCCAATATCCGGAGGGCGGCGGCGGCGGTGGCGGCGGTGCGGGCGTCGAAGTTCTTCAGCCGGAACAGGCCGGCGGTGCTGGCGGCGGCGTCCGGGTCGGCCTCCACGACCAACACCCGGCCGGCCCCGCCGAGCGGGGTGTGGGCGAAGTCGGTGGCGGTGACCGACGCCGGCTCGGCGTCGCGGTCGGTCGGGGTACTCATCGGAGTGACTGGAGTATACCCGGCCCGGAAATGGCGGGCAATCGGAACCGGGTTATCCGAGCCGGCGGCGGAAGTTGACCGGCTCGATAAGGATTGATCGACCGGCTACGACGTGCGGGAAATGCTGATCGACCCAGCCGCATTCGGCGGCCTCCCGCCAGGGGGTGCCGGGCGGGATGTCGATCGACTTGAGCAGGACAAGGCGGGCGGCCCGGTGGACGACCGCGGCCCGGGCGGCGATGGAGTCGGTGGTCACGGCCCAGGAGTGGGGGAGCGTGTCATCCCGGCGGCAGAAGTCGTCGGCGTCGAGAACGGCGGCCTGGTTTCCGACGAGGTGTTCGAGGAACGCGGCCGGGGCGGCGAGCGACCGGAGGGCGAGCCGGTGGGCGGCCTCCTCGCCGAGCCGGTGGACGGCGTCGAGCCGACGGACGGCGTCGCCGAAGTCGCCGCCGCCTGGGACGAGGAGAACGGGTTCGGTGGCCAGTTCGGCGAGGTACGCCCGCAGCCCGGGGCCGAGGCCGGGGTGGTCGTACAGGCTCCCGCCGACCTTGACCACGATCACGGCCGCCGCTCCGCCGCCAGCACGGCGACCGCGTAGGCCGGGGCGCAGGCCGACACCGCCGGCCCGAGGTCGTCGTTGAGGGACACGGTTCGCTCCACCGGTGCGCCCGAGAACGCCCGCTCGGCGACCTGGCGGGCCAGGAACTCGCCGGCCCCGGAGACGACGACCGCCCGCAACTCGGGCGGCCGCTGGGCGTCGTAATACGCCGCCCGGGCGGCTTCCGCGAGCCGGTCCAGGAGGCGCCCATGAACCTGGGTGGCGAAGTGGACGAGGTGGTCGTCGTCCAACTCCTCCCGGTCCGCACCCACCACCCGGGCCAGCCGTGTGAAGGAGTGTTCTACCGTCAGCGGCCGGCCGTTCGCCGTGCCAGCGTCGGTCGGGTCTTCAGGCATCAGGCCGAGGACGACGTACACATCGGCCATCGTGGCAAACAGTTCCGCGCAGACCCGGTCGGTGTAAACGGCGAACACCGGGGTCCGCCGGACTCCGGCGTATACCAGCTCGCGCATCTGGAGGCGGCCCCAGTCGGTTTGCCCGTAGGTCGAGGGGATGCCGTGGTTGAGCGGGATGAGGTCGGTTGTCGTGGACCCGATGTCGATCAGCATGCCGCCGTGGTGGGGGGCGAACCGCCCGGCGAAAGTCGCCAGGGCGTGCCAGTTGGCGGCGGCGACGGTCAGGGTGTCCCGCCGGGCCGTCGGCACGTCCACGAACTCCCCGCCGGTGCCCCACACCCGCACCGGCCGGCCGGCGGCCGCGAACTCGGCCGCGTCGAGGATGGCGTGTACCCCCTGCCGCTTGGTCTCGTAACAGTCGCATAGCTCGCCGGTCATGGTGACGGCGAGTTCGTCGGAGTCGGGGAATCGGCCGACCAGCTCGGCGAGGGCGGCCGGCAGCCGGTCCGGTTGCTTCCACAGGGCGAACGGGAACGACACCGCCCGCTTGTCCGGGGTCGCGGCCTTCAGGTTCGCCCCGCCGATGTCCAGCCCTAAAACGTTGGAAGAGGCCATGCCGACATTATGTCGTAACGTCGGCAAGTCGAAAGTCGTAAAGTCGGGGCCGGTTCGGGCGGCCCGCTTACGACGCCGGACTTTACGACCTTCCGACTTGATGACTTGAGACTATGGCTCGTTACCTGGTCGGCATCGATCTCGGCACCACCAACACCGCCCTGGCCTACGTCGATACGGCGTCGAAGGTCGCCGGCGGGCCGAAGTTGCACACCTTCCGGGTCCCGCAGGTGGTGGCCGCCGGGCAGGTCGGCGAGCAAGACCTCCTGCCGTCGTTCCTGTACCTGCCCGGGCCGCACGACCTTCCCCCGGGGTCGATCGACCTGCCGTGGAAGGTGGCTCCGCACGACACCGTCGGCGTATTCGCCCGGAACCACGGGGCCAAGGTCCCCGGCCGGCTGGTGTCGTCGGCGAAGTCGTGGCTGTCGCACCCCGGTGTCGATCGCTCGGCCCCGCTGTTGCCGTGGGCCGGGCCGCCGGACGTGCCCCGGCTGTCGCCGCTCGAAGTCTCGGCCCGCTACCTCCGACACCTCGTCGAGGCGTGGAACGCCGCCCCGAACCGCAAGCCCGAGGACCGGCTAGAGGAACAGACCGTCGTCATCACCGTCCCGGCGTCGTTCGACGACGTGGCCCGGAACCTGACCGCCGAGGCCGCCAAGCAGGCGGGTCTCAAGCACGTCACCCTTCTGGAGGAGCCGCAGGCCGCGTTCTATGCGTGGCTCGGGACGCACTCGCCGAAGGAGGCCGGGAAGCTCAAGCCCGGGATGCGGTGCCTGGTGGTCGATGTCGGCGGCGGGACGAGCGACTTCAGCCTGATCCGGGCGACCGAGGAACACGGCGAGTTCGGGTTCGTCCGCGATGCCGTCGGCGATCACCTTTTGCTGGGCGGCGACAATATGGACCTCGCCCTGGCCAAATCGGTCGAGGCGAAGCTGCCCGGCGGGCGGCTCGACGCCGCCCGGTTCGGGGCGCTGGTGCAGGCCTGTCGGGCGGCGAAGGAAGCGTTGCTCGCGGACAACCCGCCCCCCACCTTCCCCGTTACCGTGACCGGGAAGGGCCGGTCCGTCGTCGGCGGGGCGGTCTCCGTGAACCTGACCCCGGCCGACGTGGCCGCGGCCCTGTTCGACGGGTTCTTCCCGGCCGTCCCGTTCGACGCCGAGCCGGCCCGCGGTGCCCGGGCCGGGTTGCAGGAGATGGGCCTCCCTTACGCCTCCGACCCGGCCGTCAGCAAGCACCTGGCGGCATTCTTGCGCCAGCAGTTCGGCGGCGACGCCGGGGCGGTCGACGCGATCCTGTTCAACGGCGGGGTGTTCCAGCCGGCGGTGCTGCAAGACCGGGTGGTCGCGGTGATGCGGCCGTGGTTCGCGGCGCCCCGCCGGCCGTGGAAGCCGCTGGTCCTGACCAGCCCGTCGCTCGACCTCGCGGTCGCCTGGGGGGCGGCCTACTTCGCCTGGCTGCGGCACTCCGGCGGCAAGCGGATCGGCGGCGGCATCCCGCGGTCGTACTACATCGCCATCGACGCCGGCGAGCCGGGGGCGTCAGCCCCCGGAGCCGTGCCCGTCCTGTGCGTCGTTCCCCGTCGGCTGCAAGAGGGCGAAGAAGTCCGGCTACCGCAGCCGGAACTCGAGCTCGCCCTCGGCCAGCCGGTGCTGTTCCCGCTGTACACCTCGACCGTCCGCGGCGACGACCCGCCCGGGGCCGTCCTCCGGCTGCCGCCCGAGTCGTTGCTGCAACTCCCGCCGCTACACACCGTCCTGCGCGGCGGGAAGCGATCGGGGGCCAAGCGGGTGCCGGTCACGCTGGCGGCGAAGTGTACCGAGATCGGCACGCTGGAACTCTACTGTGTCTCCCGCGAAGGGAACCGCTGGCGGCTGGAGTTCAACGTCCGAGACGTGCTCCAGCCGCCCGAACCCCGGGACGCCGACGACCCGGCCGACGCCCCGGCGGTGGTCGATGTCTTCCCCGAGGAGAAGGTGCAGGCGGCCGGCGAGCTGATCCGCCGGACGTTCGGCAACGGCGGCGACCTCGCCCCGCGGGACCTGCCGAAGCTCCTGGAAACCGCCCTCGAGGCCCCGCGGGGCGACTGGCCGACCGGCCTCATCCGCCGGCTCTGGGACTTCCTCGAAACCGACGCCGACGGCCGGGGGCGGTCGCCGGCCCACCTCGCCCGGTGGTACAACCTGGTCGGGTTCTGCCTCCGCCCCGGGTTCGGCGATCCGACCGACCGCTACCGGGTCGAAGCCCTGTGGAAGCTCATTACCGCTGCCGCAAGCGGCCAGGCGACCGGCCCGATGAAGCCGGCCGTTCCCGAAGGGGGCGCGGATTACTGGATCATGTGGCGGCGGGTCGGCGGGGGGCTGAACCCGGCCCTGCAACAGGCCCTGTTCACCCGCCTGAAGCCGGCCCTGTTGCCGGTGAAGACGAAGGCGTACAGCCGGCCCCCGGCCAACGAGTTCGCCGAGATGTGGCGGGCCGCCGCCAGCCTCGAACGGCTGGACGCCAAGACGAAGGAGGCCCTCGGGGCGGCAGTCCTGCGGGACTGCCGGGCGTCGCCCGCCCCGGTCTACGCCTTCTGGTCGCTCACCCGGTTGGGTGCCCGGGTGCAACTGTACGGCCCGCTCAACACCGTCGTCCACCCACAGGTCGTCGAAGGGTGGGTCGAAGAACTCCTGCGGTTCACGCCGACGAACGACAACGACCGGGCCGGCTGGCTGTTCTGCCTCAGTCAACTCGCCCGGCGGAGCGGCCTGCGGGCCGTCGACCTGTCCGAAACCGTTCGGGACCGGGTGTTGGCGATTTTGCGGGACCACCCGTGCCCGGCGGCCTGGGTGCGGATGGTCGAGCAGGTGGTTCACGCCGAGGGGGAGGAGCAATCCCGGCTGTTCGGCGAGTCCCTGCCGATCGGGCTACGGCTGGCCGACTCGTAGCGGGCACCCCGTAGGGTGTGTCGAGCCGGCCGCTCGGCCGGCGATGACGCACCACCCGACCCCCGGTGCGTCATCGCGGACCGAAGCCGGTCCGCTCGACACACCCGACATCCGTCGTTCGTGCCGTCCCGGTCCGCCCGTCCCACACGACGCGAGCATTTTCCGTCCGCCCTCTGGCCGCGCAAGGCGACCACGGGGATGTGTTCTAGGGTGCAACGACCCCGGCCCGCTCGCTCCCACGCCGGGTTCGGCCCGAACGGAACTCCCGCATGTTGCCCGAATTCGCCGGCCGCACCGACCCGACCCAGACGCCCCACCCGGGCACCGTCACCTTCGTCGGGCCGGACGGCCGGCCGCAGACCGAACCGGCAGACCGACTCCCGGATTGGGTCAAGTTCGCCCCCGGCCCGGACGGGGCGGCCGTGCCGGTCGTCCGGGTGGTCCGGGTGGACGCGGCCCACGGCCATTCGGTCCGCAGTTACTCGGCGGACGGCCGGCTGGTCGGGGTGATGGTCCCGGTGACCGACACCCCGCCCCCGCGGGCCGTAACCCTCGACCGGGCGCCGGCCGCCGAGCCGACCGGCTGGTTCTGAACCGCGAACCCGCCCCGGCTACCCGACCGTCCGCGGGCGGCGGAGCCGGGCGAACACCGGCAGGGCCAGCACGCCGGAGACCGCCAGCCAGATCGCCGCCGGGGCGGGGGTCGAGACCGGGATGTTCGAGTTGTCCGGGGCGAAGTCGGAGATGCCCGCCACCCCGGCGATCCCCGGGGCGCGCGGCCACAGGTTCCAGGTGTACTCGAGCGGGGCGAACCCGGTCGACGGGAGCAGGGCCAGCGGGACCTCGCCGAAGATCTCGTTCCCGACGATCGTCACCGAGCCGGGCGCCAGGTCCCCGACCCCCGGGACCGTCCCGGTCCCGTCCGACCGGAGGATGACCACCCGGTCGAACAGCACCCCGTCCAGCCCAAGGGACGCCCCGAACCCGGCGGTCCCGGCCCCGCGGTTGACCCCCCAGACGTAGAACCCGCCGGCCGTCGTGCCGACCGGGGCGTCGACCACCGCGTGCAGGGTGAACACCGACCCGTCGAACAGCACCTCCACCCCGGTCACGTCCAGGTCGCCGTTGTGCGGGCCGGTGAACGTCGCCAGGAAGTCCCCGGCCGGGTCGGTGGTGATCGCCGCCCGGGCGGCGGACGGTGCGACGGCGGCGAGGGAGAGGGCCAGGGCCAAGGTGAGACCGCGTCCGAACATGTCGTCCTCCGGCCGCCCGGGGGCGGCGTGATAAAGGGAAAATCTAACGGCCCGCCACCCCGGCGGGGTTCGACGGGCGAAGGGGACTGGGGCTACCGACCCCACCCCGGGTCGGCGGTGATGGGCGAGAGGCGACACCGCCCCGGCTCCGCGGCCGCCGGCGGGGAGGACGGGTCCGCCACCTCGATCGGGTGGGCCGACCGGTCCGGCCCGAGGGCGGCATAGAGCCCGCCCCCGCACAGGACCGACACGAGCAGGACCAAGACCGGGACGGCGGGCCGCCTCCGTCGCCGCTCGTCCGGCGGTCGCGGGGCCGGGGCCGGCCCGACGGCC
>JAIEQN010000301.1 GCA_019747685.1 Gemmataceae bacterium | reverse complement strand
CGGCGTCGCCGCCCTGACCGGCGGCCGGTCGGTCGGCCCGGCGGCCTTCGCGCTCGTCCTGCCGGCCGGGTGGGCGGCGCTCCGGCAGGTGGTTCGCCGGAAGCGGCGGACGGTCGGGGCGGTCTACGCCTCGGCCGCCCTGTTCGCCGAGGTGCATTCGGCAGTCTGGCCGTCGCCAATCCCGCTGTTCGTCCTCGGGCTAGGCCTCGGCTGGCTGGCCGTCCGGACGCGGGGGGTGCTGGCCCCGGCCGTCGTCCACGGGCTGTTCAACCTCGTCTCGGTGCTGTACGTGCTACGCGGCGGCGCGGGGTAAGGTCGCCGGGGCGAGGCCGAGGACCTGCCGGTACACCTCGCGCGTCCGCCCGGCGGCGGACTCCCAGGTGAACCGACGGGCGTGAGCAACCCCGCCCTGACGGCTTTCCGTCAGGTAATCGGCGTCGGTCGCCACCCGACGGAGGGCGTCCCGCCAGCCGGCGAGGTCGTGCGGGTCGATCAGCCGGGCGTGCCCGCCGACTACCTCCCGGACGGCCGCCGCAGTCGACGCCACCACCCCCCCGCCGCAGGCCAGCATTTCGACGGGCGGCAGCCCGAACCCTTCGTAGAACGACGGGTAGAGTAACGCCGCGGCCCCGGCGTACAGCCCGGGCAGGTCGGCATCGGCGACGTACCCGAGGTGGATCGCCCCCCTCGCCCGGGCCTCGGTCTCGAACAACTCCCGCTCCGGCCCCGACTTCCACCCCCACCCGCCGGCCAGGACCAGGGGGCAGGCTTCCCGGGCTGCCGGCGGCAGGTCGCAGAAGGCCCGGAGCAGGGTGAGGATGTTCTTCCGCGGCTCGATCGTCCCGACGGCCAGGGCGTACCGCGGCGGCAGCCCGAGCCGCCGGCGGACCTCGGCGACGGCCTCCGGCGGCTGCGGACGGTACTGACCGCCGATGCCGTTGTGAATGGCCGTCACCCGGTCGGGCCGGACGCCGAGGACGCCGATCACTTCCCGGCGGACGCTCTCGGAGACGACGATGACGTGTTCGGCCAGGTCGAGGCCGCGGCGGAAGTGCCGGTGGTGGAACGCCACCCGGTCGGCCGGGTGCCACTCGGGGTGAAGGATCACCGACAGGTCGTGGACCGTCACGACGGTCGGCAGGTGGGTGGGGATCGGGACGAAGTTCGGCTCGTGGTAGAGGTCGAACCGGCCGAGCCGGGCGGCGGCCCGGAAGTGCAGCCGGTAGGCGGCCTTGGCAACAGCAACCAGGGGCTTGCGCCCCCGGCGACCGTCCGTCGCCCCTCCGGGACTCGGGTGATCGGAGCCGCGGAGCGGCGGCGGACGGTCGCCGGGGGCGCAAGCCCCTGGCCCCCGGCGCAACGCCCATCGCACGATTGCCCCGAGCCTCTCCCCCGGGTACAGCCAGTACGAATCCCCCTCGCCGCACTCCGTTAGCGCACGGTGCAGGTTGGCAGTGGTGTGGCCGACACCGGTTTTCGGCTTCAGGGCCGACACCCCGTTGAGGATCACCCGCATGACGCCCCCGCCCGCGACCGGGTGACGTACCGCTCGACCAGGACCCGGGGGAGGCCGAGTAGTACCGCCGCGAAGGCCCGGGCGGTGGCCCCGACCATCGGCCCCCGCTCCCGGCCGATCGCCCACTTCAGCGCCGATCGCGGCACCCGGGCCGCCAACCCCATCAGGTTCCAGACCGCCAGGAACAGGTCCGCGTTCCGCAAGCTGGTGAGGACGCGGTTTCGCTCGTTGTGGAAGCGGAACAGCGGCGTCTCGTCCCCGGCCGTCCCGCCGTGGACGTGCCGGACCAGCGACCGTGGGGCGTACCGGGCCGACCGGCCGCCCAGCCCCGCCCGCCAGAAGGCGTCGAGGTCTTCGTAGTAGACGAAGTAGCGCGGGTCGAAGAGCGGCCCGTCGAGCGTTTCCCGGTCGATCAGCACCGCCGCCCCGCACCCGGCAAACACGCCGCACGCTTGCTCGAACTGCCCCCGGTCGGGGTGACGGAAGCCGCGGTCGGTCCCCCGGCCGTCGCGGAGCAGTTGCAGCCCGGCGCTGTTCACCGTCCCGGGGTCGTGGGCGAAAACCAGTTTCGAGCAGGCCGCCCCGCCCGGGCGGACCTCGGCCGCCAGCTCCGCCAGCCAGTGCGGGTCGGGGACGGTGTCGTTGTTGAGCAGCACGACGTACCGGCCGCGGCAGTGCGGCAGCCCGGCGTTGTTCCCGCCGGCGAAGCCCTCGTTCCGCCGGTTCCGCACCACCCGCACCCACGGGAACTCGGACTCGACCAGCCTCACCGACCCGTCGGTCGAGGCGTTGTCCACCAGCACCACTTCCCACCGGTGGCGGGGGTAAGTCTGGGCGGCGAGGGCCGACAGGCACGGCCGCAGGTGCCGCGCCCCGTTGTAGTTGACGACCAGGACTGAGAGGAACGGGGCGTCCATGCTCACGCCGCCCGGGCGGCCGCCTCCGGCCCCTTGACGCTCCGGACGTAGGCGTCGATCACCTCGCCCGGCGGGCCGTCCTTGACCACCGACCCGTGCTCCATCCACAACACCCGGGTACACATGCTCTTGATGGTCGGCAGGTCGTGGGCCACCAGCACCATCAGCCGGGCGTGGGCCATCATCTCCTTCATCCGGGCCTGGGCCTTCTGCTGGAACGCCAGGTCGCCGACCGCCAGCACCTCGTCCACCAAGAGGACTTCCGGCTCGATGGTGGTGGCGATCGAGAACGCCAGCCGCATCAGCATCCCGGCCGAGTAATGCCGGACCGGGACGTTCAGGAAGTCGCCCAGTTCGGTGAACGCGGCGATGGCGTCGATCTTCCCCCGCAGGCTGGCCGGGGTCTCGCCTTGGAGGTACGACCGGTAGGCGATGTTGTCCCAGCCGGTCGCCTCCGGCTCGAACCCGAGCGAGATGTCGAACAAGGAGCAGATGCGGCCCTCGACCTCCCGGGTCCCGCCGGTCGGCGGGTAGATGCCGGCCAGCAGCCGCAGGAGGGTGCTCTTGCCGGCCCCGTTGTGGCCGATCACCCCGACCCGGTCGCCCGGGCGGACGTGCAGGTTCACCCCGGACAGGGCGTGGACGGCCAGCGGCGGGTTGGCCGACCGCCGGAACAGTCCCTGGACCAGGTACTCCTTGAGGCTCACCTTCTTGTGCGGGTAGACGGTGAACGTCAGGGAGGCGTTGTCGAGGTCGATCTTGGCCATGCGTGCGGTCCGGGTGCGGGTGGGCGGGGCCGGGGGGCGGCCGGTCACAGGTGGAAGATCACCTTCTTCTGGAGCCAGGCGGTCGTCCCGGCGGCCAGCCCGACCAGGGCGACGGTGAAGACGCCGGCGGTCAGGAACAGGTCGGCCGGCGGCGGCTCGCCGGTCAGCAGCGGGGCACGGATCAGGTCGAGGAACAGGTTGACCGGGTTCAGGTCGAGGACCCAGCTCAGGTGCTTGCGGTCGAGTACGTTCCGCTTGTAGATGATCGGGGTCAGGTAGAACAGGATTTGCGACCCGACTTCGAGCAGGTGCTGGGTGTCCTGGAAGTAGACGTTGGTGAAGGCGAAGATGGTGGCCACCGCCCAGGCCGCGACCAGGGCCAGGAGGATACCCGGAACGACCGCCCAGAGGACTTCGAGCGGGGCCGTCGTCCGCTTCAGGACCAACACCAGGGCGAGGACCACGAGCAGGGCGATGAAAAAGTGGATCGCCTGACCCAGAACCACCCGCAGCGGGTAGATGGCGTAGGGCAGCGGGCACTGGCGGATGTAGCTCTCGCCGGCGATCAGGGCCCGGCTCCCCTGCACCGCCGACTCCTTCAAGAAGCCCCAAATGGCCATCCCGGCCAGCAGGTAAGGCGCGTAATCCGTGGCGTCGTCGCCCAGCAGGTTGCTGAAGACGACGGTGAACACCACCGTCATGGCGATCGGGTTGAGCAGCGACCAGCCGATGCCCAGGACCGACCGGCGGTAACGGAGCCGGAGGTCGAGGCGGACGAGGGCGTGGAGGAAATGCCGGAACTTCCAGATGGCCGTCAGGTGGCGGATCATCCGTGACCCCGAGTGCGGGTGGACCCCCAGGCGTACATCGGCACCCGGCCCGGCGAACTTAACCGACCGGCCCGCCCGCTACCACCCCAATTTCCCGCCCCACCGGACAGCGGCGGGGCCGGGTATAATCTCCGGAAATTCCCGCCGGATCGGGCTTGCGCGATCGGCGCGGGTGTGCCACCATTGACCCATCCCCGCGTCCCGCGGGTCCTGCTGAGGGTGCCGCCGGTATGGGTGACGACGAGACGGACGTGTTGGCCGGCGACTGCGTGAAACTCCTGGGCCGGATGCCGGCCGAGTCGGCGGACCTCGTGTTCGCCGACCCGCCGTTCAACATCGGCTACGAGTACGACCGCTACGACGACCGGCGGGGGAAGGCCGAGTACCTGGCCTGGGCCGACGCCTGGCTGGCGGCCGCCGTCCGGGTCCTGAAGCCGACCGGGTCGCTGTTCGTGGCCATCGGGGACGAGTTCGCGGCCGAGCACAAGGTCCGGCTCGACGCCCTCGGGCTGCACCTGCGGAACTGGGTCGTCTGGCACTACACCTTCGGGGTGAGCTGCACCCGCAAGTTCAACCGCAGCCACGCCCACATCCTGTACTACACCAAGCACCCCCGGCACTTCACCTTCCACGCCGACGCCGTCCGGGTGCCGTCGGCCCGGATGACCACCTACGCCGACCGCCGGGCCAACCCGGTCGGCAAGCTGCCGGACGACACCTGGGTCCTCCGCCCGCAGGAGACCGACGACCACTTCCTGCCCGACTCCGACACCTGGTACTTCTCCCGGGTGTGCGGCACCTTCCGGGAGCGGACCGGCCACCCCTGCCAGATGCCGGAGGCCGTCCTCGACCGGATCATCCGCGTGACCACGGACGAGGGCGATCTCGTCATCGACCCGTTCGCCGGGAGCGGCACGACGCTGGCGGTGGCCAAGAAGCTCGGCCGGCGAGCGGTCGGCATCGAGCTGTCGCCGGAGTACGCCGCCGGCATCCGCGACCGGCTGGATGGGATCACCTTCGGCGAGGGCCTTGTCGAACGGGAGGCGGTCAGCCTGCCCCGCCGGCCGGGCGTCCGCCGCACCCGGGCCGCCGGGCTGAAGCCGCGGTAGCCGGCGCGGATGGTTCTGGCCCGGACACACACCCCGGGCCTGACACATCCGGTTGCGGCCTGAATCAACCGGTTGCGGCCGAACAAATCCTGATTAGAACGACCTCCGGCAGCCGCATCCGCTTACCGGCCGAGGAGTTGCCGCCCCAACTCTTCGGCCGTCTTCAAGGCATCCGGCAGCTTGGCCGGGTCCTTCCCGCCGGCCTGGGCCATGTCCGGCTTGCCGCCGCCGCTGCCGCCGACCACCGCCGCCGCCTGCTTGACCACCTCGCCCGCCTTCAGCCCCTTCTTCACCAGGTCGGGCGTCAGGGCGACGAGCAGCCCGACCTTCCCCTCGTCCTCGACCCAGCCGAGGGCCACGAACGCCGACGGGCACTTCTTGCGGACCCGCTCGGCCTGGGCCCGGGCGACCTCGGCCGTGGTCCCGTCCGGCAGGTGGGCGGTGACGAGCTTCGCCCCGCCGACCTCCGCGGCGAACTCCAGCCGCTCGTCCACGACCGACGCCGCCCCGGCCGCGGCCGCCTTCTTCGCCTGGGCTTGCAACTGTTTCAGTTGCTCCTGCAACGCCTCGACCCGGGCCGGCAGCTCGTCCGGCTGGCACTGGAACCGGGCCGCCAGGTCGTCCACCACCGCCGTCCGCCGCTCGACCTCGGCCGCCGCCACCCGCCCGGTCACGGCCGTCACCCGGCGGACGCCCTTGGCCACCCCCTCCTGCGACAGGAGCTTGAAGTAGCCGATCAGCCCGGTCCGGGGGACGTGGGTGCCGCCGCAGAACTCGGTGGACAGGTCGGCCGTGACCTTCGACGGGTCCTCGGCCCCGATCATCACGACCCGGACCGGGTCCGGGTACTTCTCCCCGAACACGGCCCGGACGCCCGGCAGCTTCTGGGCCTCGGCCAGCGGCAGCACCGCCGCCGTCACCGGCAGGTCCAGCCCGACCGCCCGGTTCACCCGCCGCTCGATCTCGCGGAGCTCGTCGGCCGTCACCGGCTTGTCGTGGCTGAAGTCGAACCGGGTCTTCTGGTCGTCCAGCAGCGACCCCTTCTGCTCGACGTGGCCGCCCAGGACCTGCCGCAGGGCCAGGTTCATCAGGTGGGTGGCGGTGTGGTTCCGCATGATGTCCACCCGTCGGAGGGTCGTTTGCACCACCTCGACGGCTTCCCCGACCGTCAGTTCCCCTTCGTGCAGGGTGCCGACGTGGAGGACCGTTTCCCCGGCCCGCTGGGTGTCCTCGACCTCGAACTCGGCCCCGGCGGCGGTCCGGATCAGCCCGGTGTCCCCGACCTGCCCGCCCTGCTCGGCGTAGAAGTTGGTCCGGTCGAGCAGCAGCGCGGCCTCGTCGCCGGCGGCCAGCTTCCCGGCCCGCACGACGGCGTTATCCTTCACCCAGCCGACGACCTTCGCCGTGATGGTGGCCGTTCCATACTTCGGCGCGTCGTCGGTCGGCGGCAGCTCGCCCTTCACCGCGGTGACGACGAACTTCTTCCCCCCCTCCCGGGCCTTCTGCCTGGCCGCCTCCATCGCCCGCTCGTAGCCCGGCTCGTCGACCGTCAGCCCCTGCTCGGCCGCCATCTGCTGGGTGATGTCGATCAACACCCCGTAGGTGTCGTGCAGCTTGAACGCCTCCTCGCCCGAGATGACCGTCCGCCCTTCGGCCCGCATCTTGTCCACCACGCCGGTAAACAGCTTGATGCCCCGCTTCAGCAGTCGAAGGAAGCTTTCCTCCTCCTCATAGATTTGCCCGCGGACCCGCTCCGGGTTCTTCCGCAGTTCCGGGAAGGCGTCGCCCAACTGGCCCACCACCGTCGGCACCAGCTTGTGCAGGAACGGCTCGTTCGTCCCCAACACCTGTACCCCGTACCGGGCGGCCCGGCGGAGGATCCGCTTCAGGACGTAGTTCCGGCCGTCGTTGCCGATGGCCGCCCCGTCGGTCAGGGCGAACGTCAGCGTCCGGATGTGGTCGCCGATGACCCGGTACGCCGTGTCCTTCAGGTCGTCGAGCCGGCCGGTGTACGGCCCGGCCCCGGTCGCCGCCCGGATGGCGTCGAAGATCGGCACGAATACGTCCGTATCGTAATTACTGCCCTTCCCCTGGATGACCTTGGTGATCCGCTCGAAGCCCATGCCGGTGTCGACATGTCGGGCCGGCAAGGCCGTGAGGCTCTGATCCTCGTTCCGGTTGAACTGGATGAAGACCAGGTTCCAGATTTCGATGACCTTGTCGGTCCCGGCGTTCACCAGCCGGCTGCCGGACTTATCGGGCGTGCCGTCGTAGTGAATCTCGGTACACGGGCCGCACGGCCCGGTGTTCCCCATCTCCCAGAAGTTGTCCTTCTTGTTCCCCAGGTGGACGCGGTCGGCCGGCACCCCGACCGCCTTCCAGAACCCGGCCGCCTCGTCGTCCCGGGGGATGCCGTTGGCCGGGTCGCCCTCGAAGACGGTGACGTGCAGCCGGGTGGGGTCCAGCCCCCACACGCCGGTGAGCAGCTCCCACGCCCAGGCGATCGCCTCCTCCTTGAAGTAGTCGCCGAAGCTCCAGTTCCCGAGCATCTCGAAGAAGGTGTGGTGATACGTGTCCTTCCCCACGTCGTCGAGGTCGTTGTGCTTGCCGCCGGCCCGGATGCACTTCTGGGTGTTGGCCACCCGCCGGTGCGGCGGCCGCTCGGTCCCCAGGAAGTACGGCTTGAACTGGTTCATCCCGGCGTTGGCGAACAGCAGGGTCGGGTCGCCGACCGGCACCACCGGGCTGGACGGGACGCTGGCGTGGCCGTGCTTCCGGCAGAAGAAGTCGATGAACTGCTGGCGGATCGCCGTCGAGGAGAGCATGTGCGGGGGTTCCCTGGGGCCGGGCCACAGCCGGCGAGACACGGACAGGACACGGATTACCGGGGCCAAGTTCAAGGGGCCGGCGGGCGGCGAGAAGCGGCAATTATGAGAGAAAAAGGAGTTGTGAGACGCCGATGAGTCGGGTACAGTACTTGCGTGGCTCTCATGCCACGCTCATGTCTTGGAGGTCGGCATGGCTCCTCAGAACATCCTGGCGGAAGTCCGCCGTAACCCGTTCACCCCGTTTCGGATGGTGCTGGCGAACGGGGCCGTGTACGACATCCGCCACGCCGACCAGTGCATGGTGTCACCCCGCGGGATGGTCGTCGGCGAGGTCTCGCCGTTGACCGACGGGTTCATCGAGTACACGCTGAACGTCAACCCGCACAACGTGTTGCGGATCGAACGGGACGACGCATGATGGTCGGGAAGACCCCGGGGTTTTACCCCGGGCTACGATGTGCGACCCCTTCAGGGTCGAAAGACTGGTGCAGGCTGAAAGCCTGCCACAACATAGCCCGGGGTAAAACCCCGGCTCACGATCCTGCCCGCACGGCCGCGTACACCTCGCGCAACGACACCCCCCGCTCCCGCGCCACCCGGGCACAATCCTCGTACTCCGGCGTCAGCACTTCGAACCCGTCCCGCCAGCCCCGCTTGGCCTTCACTGGCCCCCACGGCGTTTCGACCGTGACGGCCTCCCGCCGCAGCTTCGCCCGCCGGGCTTCGGTCCGACGAACGCCAAACGTCCCCGTCTCGCGGAACAGGATCGCTTCCAACTCCCCGGCCGCCTCGACCGCCGACAGCACCGTGAGCAGCACCCCCGGCCGGTTCTTCTTCATAAGAACGGGGACGGCGAACACGTCCAGCGCCCCGGCCGCAAGCAGCCGCTCGGTGGCGTAGCCGATCACCTCGGCCGGCACGTCGTCCAGGTTCGTTTCGAGGACGACGACCGTATCCGTTTCTTCGGCGGGCGGGGGGTGCGAACCCCCCGGTGGTGGTGCGGTGCCGACGAGCAGCCGCAGGAGGTTCGGCTGTTCGAGGAAGTCCTTCGTCCCGGCCCCCCAGCCGACCCGCTCGACGGTCATCGCGGGCGAGTCGGTGAACGCGGTCACGACCGTGGCCAGGATGGCCGCCCCGGTGGGCGTGGTCAGCTCGCCCTTCACGGCGGACGAGGCGAGCGGGATGCCCTTGAGCAACTCGGCCGTAGCCGGGGCCGGGACCGGCATCAGCCCGTGGGCGCACTTCACCGTCCCCGACCCGGGCGGCACCGACCGGGCGGTGAAGGCGTCCACCCCGAGCAGGTCGAGGCCGACCGCCGCCCCGACGATGTCGGCGATGCTGTCCAGCGCCCCGACCTCGTGGAAGTGGACCCGCTCGACCGGCATCCCGTGGACCGCCGCCTCGGCCGTCGCCAGCTTGCGGAAGATCGCCAGGGCCGTATTCCGCTGCCGGTCGGTCAACGAGCCTTTGGAGATGATCGCCTCCACGTCCGGCAGGAACCGGTACTCCTCCTGGTCCGGGGCGGTGACGGTCGCCTTCGTCCCGGCGATGCCGTTCCGCTTGACCCGCTCGACCTCCAGGGTGATCGGCAGGCCGAGCGAGTCGAGGGCGGCCCGGACGGCGTCGGCCGGCACCCCGGCGTCGATGACGGCCCCGAGCACCATGTCCCCGCTGATCCCGCTGAAGCAGTCGAAGTGTGCGACCCGCAACGCCGATCCTCCCTCTGGTGGCACAGGCGTCCCGCCTGTGTCCTCGTCTGCCGTGTTCTATGGTAGGGGCAGAATTCCCGCCCCGCCCGGGACCGCCCCGATGCCGAGCCTCGCCGACCTGCACGACCGCCTCGCCGCCCTCGTTGCCCCCGGCGGCGGGTGGGGCTACCAGCCCGGCCAGCCGGCCCACCTGGAACCGACCTGCCTGGCGGCGCTGGCCCTGGCCGGCACGCGGCACGAGCCACTGGTCGCGGCGGGGCTGGCCGCGATCGAAGCGAACCGGCTATCGGACGGCTCATACCGGCTGGCCCGTGGCCGGCCGGAGGCGGCTTGGCCGACGGCGCTGATCCTGTTCACCCGCCACGCCCTCGGCCACGCCGGGGGCGGCCTCGCCGCCACCGCCGGCCGGCTGCTCGCCCTCGAAAGCCGGGCCGTCGACGGCGACGAGTCCGCCGACATGGCGGTGGACATCGACCTCTCCATCCGCGGCTGGGGCTGGGCGGAGGAAAACTTCGCCTGGGTCGAGCCGACCGCCTGGGCCTGTCTGGCCCTCCGCCGGGCCGGGTTCGGCGACCACCCCCGCGTCCGGGAAGGCCTGCGACTGCTGATCGACCGGGCGTTCGACTCGGGCGGGGCGAACTACGGCAACCGGGTCGTCCTCGGCCGGCCGACCGAGCCGATCCCCGGCCCGACGGCGGTGATGCTCCTCGCCCTCCAGGGCGTGGCGGATGAGCCGCGGGTCGAGGCGGCGAAGGGCTACCTCCGGGTCGTCGGGGCCAAGTCCACCGACCTCGAACACCTCGCCTGGGCGAAGCTCGCCCTGGCGGCCCACGCGGCCGACGCCGGGACCTGCGAGCTGCTGCCGGAGCTGGACGGGCGGATCGCCGCCGCCCTGTGCCGCGACCTCGACCGGGCCGACGGCCTCGGGGCCGGCCCGGTCCGGCTGGCCCTGGCGGCGCTGGCACTGGACACGGAGCGGCGGAATACGTTCGTACTGCCGGCGATGGCGAGCCCCGGCCGTGAGGCCGGGGAGGGGCCCCTCCCCGGCCCGACGGCCGGGGCTCGCCCGGAAAAGCCACCGCTCCTCGACCGGGTCAAGTCCCGGTTCCGCGGCTGGGTGGTCCGTGGCCTCGGGAAGGTCCGGCCGTTGCCGCCGACCAGCGCCGCCCACGTCGCCCGGGCCGACTCCTACGAGTCGCCACTGGCCGACATCCTCGCGGCCCAGTTCGAGCACTTCCGGCCACACGTCCCGCTCGTCGGCAGGCGGGTGGTCCTCAAGCCGAACCTGGTCGAGTACCACCGGGACAAGGTCATCAACACCGACCCGCGGGTGATCGACGCGGTCATCACCCTTTGCAAGCGGGAGGGGGCGGCCGAGGTGGTCGTCGCCGAAGGCCCGGGCCACTGGCGGAACGTGCAATTCCTGGTGAACGAGAGCGGCCTCGGGGCGGTCCTGGAGAAGCACGGCGTCCGGTTCGTCGACCTGAACCACGACGAGCCGGTGAAGCTCCCGAACCTCGGCCGGCTGACCGGCCTCGACTCGCTCTACCTCGCCCGGACGGTGGCCGAGGCCGAGGTGCTGATCTCGCTCCCCAAGCTGAAGACGCACCACTGGGCCGGGGCGACGCTGTCGCTGAAAAACCTGTTCGGCACCCTGCCCGGCATCTGCTACGGGTGGCCGAAGAACGAGCTGCACTGGCGGGGCATCCCGAACAGTATCGTGGACATCGCCCTCACCCGGACGCCCGACCTGGCGGTCGTGGACGGGATCGTCGGGATGGAGGGGGACGGCCCGCTGAACGGGACGGCCAAGCCGGTCGGGGCGGTGGTGATGGGGGCCGATTTGGTGGCCGTGGACGCGACGTGCTGCCGGCTGATGGGGCTGCCGCCGGAGCGGCTGCCGACGCTCCGGCTGGCGGCCGACCGCCGGCTCGGTCGGCTGGCCGAGGCCGACATCCCGCAGCTCGGGGAGTCGATCAAGTCCATGGCCAGCCCGTTCGAGTGGCCACCGGGGATCGAGAAGCACCTGCTCCCGGTCAGTCCGCGGGAACGCGCCACCGCTTGACCGTGCCGTCGCCGCCGGCGGTGGCGGGCGCGGCCCCGTCCGGGGCGAACGCCACCCCGAGTACCACCCGGTGATGGCCCTTCAGCGTCTTCCGCAGCCGGCCGCCCTCGGCGTCCCACACCTTGACCGTCCCGTCCTCGTGCGTGGTGGCCAGGGTCCGGCCATCGGGCGACGCCGCCACCCCCCGGATCATCCCCGACCCCTCGACCGGCGAGCGGGCCGCCCGGTCCGGTAGCGACCACCGCTTCACGCCCGAGCCGCCGGCGGCCGCGAGGAGCGTCTTCCCGTCGGATGAGTCGGTCAGGCCGAAGACGTGGTGCTTGTCCGGCGGGATGCTTCCCCGCAGGCCGCCGGACGCCGGGTCCCAGAACTTGACCGCCCCGGCGTGGCCGCGGAGTGTGGCCAGCTCGTCGCCGCGGGGGAGCCACCAGGCGGCCGCCCCGGCCCCGGCCAACAGCAGAAACGCCCCGGCCGCGTACAGGCCGGCCCGGGGCCGGGCGGGAGCGGACATGCGGACGGCCTCGGCCCGGGGTTAGAAGTCGCCGACCGCCTCGCCGCCGTCCCGGGTCCCGAGGGCCGACCAGACGACCGGGTTGATGCCGTTCGGGATGAACCGGACCGACCCGTCCCCGAACAGGCCGTTCACCCCCCCGACGTGCCGGCTGGAGGCGTCCTCGACGTGCCCGAGCGGGTTATTCGGGGTCCGCCGGTCGGCCGGCTCGCCGAGGTTGATGAGCACCAGGGTCGGCGGCCCCTCCTCCTCGTACCCGGCCACCAGCGGCGGGTTGACCGCCCCGGTCACCGCCCCGACCCAGGTGGTCATCGGCGACAGGCCGGCGTGCCGCTCGGACGCCATCAGGGTGGTGCCCGTCCCGTCCCGGAGGTCGGCGAACCGGAACCGGCTGTTCCGCAGGAGCGGCCCGGTGTTCACGTCCGGGTTGTCGGTCACCTCGAACAGCCCGCCGATCCCGGCGTAGTTGGCGAACGCCACCGGGCAGATCGGCGTCCCGCCCTCGGCGACGGCGTCGAAGGTCGGCCCCTTCGGGCTGTCGGACGGGCAGAGGTAGACCTTCAGGCTCATCACCCGCGGGGCGGCGTTGGCCGGGTCGGCGATGTCCTTGGTGAAGTCGATCGACCGGAACGGCGGGTCCTGCTCCACGAACGGCAGGATGTGGGCCGCCCACCCCCACCCCGGCCCGAGGCCCTCGCCGTTGGTGGTCAGGGCCCGCGACGTGTACCCGGGCGGGAAATACCCGTAGGCCCCATGGTAGCCGTGCAGCCCGAGGCCGATCTGCTTGAGGTTGTTCAGGCACCGAACCCGGGCGGCCGCCTCCCGGGCCTTCTGGACGGCCGGGAGCAGGAGGCCGATCAGGACGGCGATGATGGCGATGACGACCAACAGCTCGATCAGCGTGAACCCGCGACGACCGACGGACCGGGTGGGGTGCAACATGCTCAACTCGGGGTTGAACGGGTACAACCGACAGGTTGAATTTGCAACTATATCTTACCTCGTTATACGTCAACCCCCTGCCGCGATTTTCCCCGCGCCGGTCAACCGAGCCGGCCGACCTCCCGGAGGAAGGCGAGTTGCCGGACGATCTGCTTGTCCCGGGCCGCGACCAGGGTGGCCGGGTCACGCTCGGCCCAGTCGTAGAACCCCCGCCCGGCCCGCATCCCGGTCCGGCCGGCCGCCCGCAGCTCGTCCACCGCCGGCATCACCCCCTTGTGGTCGCACAGGTCGGCCAGCAGGTAGCCCTGGATGGCGGCCACCAGGTCGAGGCCGACCAGGTCCACGTTCTCGCACGGGCCGACCGCCGGGAGCCGCAGCCCGAACGTCAGCCGGGCCACCAGGTCCACGTCCGCGGCCGAGCAGACGCCGGACTGGACGAGGGCGATGGCTTCCCGCCACAGGGCGTGCTGGAGCCGGTTGCCGATGAACCCGGGCACGTCCTTGCAGACGACCGGTAGCTTGCCGGCCCGGCGGAGGACGTCCGCCACGGCCTCGACTAGCCCGTCCTCGGTCTCGGCCCCGCGGACCACCTCGACCACCGGCATGAGGTGCGGCGGGTTCCAGAAGTGGGCCCCGACCAGCCGCCGGCCGGTGCCGCTGCGGTGGCCCATCTCGCTGACGCTCAGCCCGCTGGTGCAACTGGCGAGGATCGCGCCGCGGTCGGCGGCCGGGGCGAGTCGGCGGAACAGGTCGGCCTTCTGGTCGAGGTCCTCGGCCACGCACTCCAGGAGCAGGTCGGCCGCGGCGTTGACCCGGCCGAGGTCGGCCGTCGTCTCGACCGGGCCGGGCGTCGCCGCGGCCGGCCCGACGTGTTCGTCCAGGAAGGTGCCGAGCTTGGCGAGCTGGTCGGGCACGCCGGCCAGCTTGGCGGCGTCCCGCGCCCAGAGGAGGACGGGGAACCCGGCCCGGCCGAAGCACGCGGCGGCCGCCGCCCCCATCTGGCCGATGCCGCAGACGGCGATGCGCGAAACGTTCATCCCGGAACCCCACCCCAGGCCTTTCGGCCTGGGTCACGATGGAACCGTCACAACTTGCCCCGACCGGGCCGACTCGTAGGCGGCGAAGACGAGTCCCATCGACCGGAGGTAGTCGGCCCCGTCGGTCTCGGCCGTACGGCCGGCCCGGACCGCCTCGGCCAGGTGCGCGAGGCACGGGGCCATGCTGGAGTGGACGACCGCGTACCGCGGGTCGGCCCACGGGTAGAACGGCGGCGGCACCCGGGCGGCGTGCGTCCCCTCGGCGGTCGTCACCCGGACCCAACAGCCCGGGGTCGCGGCGATCGAGCCCCGGTCGCCCTCGACGAAGAGGAGCGTTTCGGGGAACGACTCGCGCTCCAGCGGTGTCCCGGCGTAGCCCAGGTTGACCGTCACGGCCACCCGCCCGCCCATCCGCATGTGGACGCTGGCCACGTCCTCGCCGCGGATGTCCGGCCGAACGGTCGCCGCCTGGCAGTACAGGCGGTCAGCCTCCCCGAAGTAGCTCCGGGCGAGGTCAAGGAGGTGGCAGCCGACATCCGCGATGGCGAACTCCGGGTCGTCCTTCAGGGTCGGCTGGTTGGCGAAGATGTCGAACCCCGAGACGAAGTCGAGCCGGGCCCGGAACGGGGTGCCGATGGCGCCGGCGGCGAGCAGGTCCTTGATCCGCCGCAACGGGGCCTGCCACCGCCAGTTCTCGTGGACCGCGAACCACACCCCGGCGTCGGTCGCCAGCCGGACCATCTCCTCGCACTCGGCCGGGGTCGCGGCCAGCGGCTTCTGGCAGACCACCGGCACCCGTTTCCCGACGGCCAGCCGGACCAGCGGCAGGTGGGCCGGGACGGCGGCGATCACGTCGAGCAGGTCCGGCCGCTCGCGGTCGAGCATGTCGGCCGGGTCGGCGTAGGCCGTCCCCCCGAGCCGGGCGGCCAGCCGCTCGGCCTTGGCCCGGTCCGGGTCGCTGACGGCGACGACCCGGACGCCCGGCACCTCGCCCCAGGCGGCGGTCTGGTAGCCGGCCCAGAACCCGGCCCCGGCGACGGCGACCCGCAGCTCGGCCATCGGTCATTCCCTCAGGAAGAGGTCCACGGTTTCGCGGGTGACGGTGTAGGTGCCGGTGTTGTAGTTGACCGCCACCGGGGAGACGCCGGCGGCCTTGTCGTTGCTGGTGAACTGGATCGGGCTGTGGACGTAGTCGTGCAGCACCTTCACCCCGAGGTACGTGAACAGCTCCCGCTTCTGGCCGACGCAGGCGGTCAGCACCCCGGCCTTGAGCAGCTGCAGGTGCTGCGGCTCGGCCTCGACGCAGGTGGCGACGAGCTGCCCGGCCTTCCGCGCCTCCTTGATCGCCTGGCCCATCCCCGGCCCGCTCTCGCTGTCGAACCCGGCCATCCCGATCAGGTCCGGCCGGGCCTGGAGGATGCCGGCGGCCACCCGCGCCGCCTCGGCCTGGCTCCCCTTGTCCTGGAACGGCTCCAGGACCGTGACCCCGGCCTTCTCGACCACGGACTTGAAGCCGTTGAAGGCGGCGATGTCGATGGCCTGCTCGATCAGCCCGAGCATGGCCACCTCGCCCCGCTTGCCGCCCAGGGCCTTGACCATCGCCTCGCCCTGGCGGACCCCGAGGTCGTACCAGTCGGTGCCGATGAACGCCAGCCGCTTGCTCCCGGGCACGTCGGCGTCGACGCACACCACCGGGACGCCGGAGTCGATCGCCCCGTTGATCGCCGGGATCAGGGCCGACGGGTCCCAGCCGACGACCATCATCCCGGTCGGCTTGCGGGCCGCGGTCTGCTCGACGGCCGCCACCAGCCCGGGGATGTCGACCTTCTGCGGGCCGGCGACCGTCACCCGGACCCCGAGCTCCTTCGCCGCCAGCTCCAGGGCCGGG
>JAIEQN010000334.1 GCA_019747685.1 Gemmataceae bacterium | reverse complement strand
CAGTGGCCGCGGCTGAACAGGGCGATCAGGAGTTCCTCGATCACCTCGTCCTGGCCGACGATCACCCGGGTGAGCTGCTGCTTGATGTCGTCGAACCCGGCCTTCAGCTTCCGCATCGCGTCCAGATCGGGCCGGGCCATGTCGCCGTTGCTCATGCGTCGGTCGCCTTCCGGGTGGGATCGCGGCGCACAGGCCGGGAGGCCTGTGCCACCGAAGACACAGGATGGTGGCACAGGCCTCCCGGCCTGTGCGCCGCTCACCGCTGGTAGATCGGCAGGACGTTCTTGTCGAGCTGGAGGATGGTCAGGTTGATGGCGGTGACGAACGCCGGGCCGATCCCGTACGACCCGCTCCCGGTCCACCCGCCGCTGGCCTTGTCCTGGCTGCCCAGCAGATACGGGTACATGGCCTCCTTGAACCGGGTCCAGGTCAGCCACTGGTCCTTCGGCTCGTTCGGGAACAGCTCCCCGTACCGGTCGTCCCCCAGGGCGTACATGGCCTGGGCGTAGTAGTACATCATGTACTCCTCGTGCGGCACCCGACCCTTGGCGACCGGGATGTTCTTCTTGCAGTAGGCGATCCACTTCTTGGGTAGCTCGCTCTTGTACTGCCCGGCCGAGAACCCGCAGCAGATGGCGGCGGCGGTCAGGGGCGGGCGGCCCTGCCCGGCCTGGGCGGCCGCCCCGCCGGACCCGGCGTAGCTGTAGATGATCCCGCCGTCCGGGGTGGTGCACGCCTCCAGGTAGGCCACCGCCTTGTCGATCGCCTCCTTCGGGACCTTGATCCCGGCGTTCCGGGCCGCCCGCAGGGCCTGCAGGGCGGTGATCGTCACCGACCCCTCGTCGAAGTGCTGGCCGTCGGCGGCGCTGACGTACCCCCACCCGCCGACCTCGACCTCCTTCCCCTCCGGCCGGCGGTGCCGCTTCGAGGTCTGGGCCTTGCAGATGAAGTCGACCGCCTTGGTCAGCACCGCCTCCAGCTTCTTCCGCTGGTCCCCGTCCTCCTCCTCCCCGTACACGCTGGCCAGGAACAGGGTGCCGAACCCCTGCCCGTACATGTACCGCTGGCTCTCGCTCGGGTTGTCGGCGTCCCCGATCAGCCCGTTCGCCCGGGTCCGGCGGGGGTGCAGGTACCAGGTCACCGCCTTCTGGACCTGGTCGCTGTACTTCCCCTCCCGGAGGGTGCTCCCCTCCATCAAGAGGGCCAGCCCGGCCACCCCGGTGACGCTGGTGGCGTACTGCCCGCCGGGGGCCTCCCAGTGGCCGTCCTGGGCCTGAATCTTCTTCAGGTTGTCCAGCCCCCGCTCGACGGCCGCCTCCACGTCGGCCTTCTTCGCCGCCTCCTGGGCGGCGGCACCGGGCAGCGGGAACCGGCCGAGCGACCCGGCGGCCCCGGCGGCGACGGCCGAGAGGAACAGTCTGCGGTCCATGCGGAGGCCTCCGCGGGGGCGGGTGTGGACGCGAACAAGACGACCGGCCGGCGGCCGGCTAACACCACTGGCTCGCACAGGCCGGGAGGCCTGTGCCACCAAGAGCCTGGTCTTGGTGGCACAGGCCTCCCGGCCTGTGCAGGCGGCTACCGGCTCGCCTTCCCGTCGTCCGGGCCGATCCGGACCCGGTGCTGGTGCTTGACCAGGTCCACGGTCCCGGCCCGGGGGTCGACGACCAGGGCCTGGAACGGGTTGGGGTCGGACGCCAGCCCCTTGTTGAACCGGACCAGCCCCCGGTCCTTCTCGACCACCACCACCCGGTAGCCGGACCCGCCGCCCTTGTCCGGGCCGGCGGCGATCACCACCGGCAGGTCGGCGAACCGGTCGAGCACCAGCCGCTGCTTGTCGAACAGCTCGTCGACGTACCACAGCCGCTTCCCGGTCGCCCGCTCGAAGCAGTACAGCGGGCCGTTCACCGCCTCGGTCCGGAGGGTGAACGGCTGGGGGTTGCCGCGGAACCCCCCGCCCCCGCCGAACGCCTTCTCCTTGTCCAGGACGGCGTAGAACCGGTCCGGGTCGGCGAACAGCTTGACCTCCTGGCAGTCCTTGACGTGGGCCGCCACCTTGTCGGCGTCCACCTTGAGGTTGGCCACGGGCTTGCCGGTCCGGACCTCGACCACCTCCAGCTCGCCGGCCGGGGTCAGGAACCCGGCCCACCCCGGGTCGGCCGACCGGACCGGGACCGACCCGAACGGGAACTCCCGCCGCCAGGCGTCCTTCCCGGTAGTCAGGTCGAGCAGCCGCAGCACCCGGCCGCCGTCCTTGGTGTTCTCGGTCAAGAGCGCGTCCTTCCCGAACACCCGGTAGCTGGTGGCACGGCCGAGCTCCTTGCCCAGGTCCGGGGCGCCCTCGACCGGCAACCCGTCGACCGCCCGGAGCACCCGGGTGCTGATCGGCTTGGTGTCTACCCCCCGCTCGACCAGCACCAGGAACCGGGCGTCCCCGTACAGGTGGCACCGGTCGGGGACGGTCCGGCGGGCCCACAGCTCGCGCTTGGTGGTCGGCTCGTAGGCCTTCAGCCCGTCCTTGGTCAGCAGGGCGACGTACCCGGGCTGGATGACGGCCGACCGGCCGATGGTGATCCGGGTCCCGTCGGTGTAGTTGATGACCGCCTCGTCCGCGTCGCCGGAGACCCCCGGCGGGTTCGGCTGGGGCCCCCCGGCCGCGGCCGGGCCGAGCAGGTTCTCCTTCCACCGCTCCCGCTTCTCGGCCAGGTCGAGGCAGTGGACCCACTGGCCGATGTGGACCAGGAGCAGGTGGCCGCTCCCCTGGACGAACCGGCCGGTGGCGAACGTCCCGTTGTACGTCTGGAGCGGCAGGAGGTCCGGGAACCGGCACCGCTCGGCCCCGGTCGTCCGGTCGACCGCCCGCAGGGTCCAGGTCCCGTTCCCGGACGAGAACGTGTCGACGGTGAACCGGAGGCGGCGGAACGCCGGGGACAGCTCGCCGTCCGGCTCGACCTCGAACCCGACCGTGCCGGTGGCCATCGCCGTGGGGGTCTGGCGGTCCTCGACCTTGACGCGGGCCGGGAGCGGGTACCGGGCCGGCTCCAGGTACGGCCGCAGCCGCTTGTCGGTCAGGAGGTCGGTCAGGTAGTCGGCCCCGGTCTTCCCGTCCCGGACCGGCACGTCGGCGTACTCCCGGCCGAGTTGCTGGTACAGGCCGACGGCGTCCTCCAGGAGGCCGTTCTTGGCCATCACCCCGGCCAGCATCTCGGTCGCCCGGGCGCGGACGGCCGGGTCGGCGGCCGTCGCCCGGAGGTACGCCAGGTGGGTCTGGGCGTCCCGGACGGCCTCGTCCGACCCGTCGGCCAGCAGGACCTCGGCCAGCCGCAGCCCGGCCGCCGCCCCGGCCGGGAAGTACGGCCCGAAGACGGCCACGAAGTCCTTCAGCCGGGCCGGGTCGCTCCCCGCCCGGACCGACTCCCACTCCTTGTTCACCCGGTCCTCGAGGGCCCGCCGGGCGGCCGGGTCGGCGGCCCGGTGGATCATCCCGTCGATCCGCCCCCGGGCCCACACGTCGCCCCGGGTCCGGACCCCCGGCTCGTCCGGCAGGTCGAACAGCTCGGCCCCGTCCCCGAGGGCGGCCAGGGCCAGGCAGGCGTCGAACGACTCGGCCAGCCGCCCCTGCCCCTCCCGCCCCTTGGCCAGCAGGTACAGGTAGTTCTGCTTCCGCCGCAGGGTCTGGTCCGCCCGCCGCTTGGCCTCGAACGGGTCGTCGGAGTCGGCCGGGACCTCGCACAGGGCGGCGTACTCGGCCAGGTACGGCTCGACGGCGGCGAAGTCCTGCCGGGCCAGCTCGGTGTAGCCGGCGTACAACTTGTCCCGCAGCCGCCGGCGGACGGTCTCCGGCGGGTCGTGCCGGCCGGCCTCCCGCAGGTCGGCCACCGCCTCCCGCACCTTCCCCTCGTCCAACAGCAGCTCGCCCCGGTCGGTCAGCCCGGCCGGGTCCTGGGGGTTGGCGGCCAGCCGGCGGTCCATCTCGGCCCGCTTGACCTCCAACTGCGGGTAGACGGCGACCTCCCAGGCCGACTGGGCGACGACCAGCCCGTCCTGGTAGACCAGGTTGCCCAGCCCGTACTGGGCGAGGTGGCTGCCGGCCGGGTCGGCCGACCGGTTCCGGGCGGCCGCCCGGGACACGACCTTGCCCTTGTCGGACTCGACGGCCCAGATCTCGGCCACCGGGGCCCCGTCCTTGCCGGCGTTGGCCGGCCGGACCGGGAGGAAGATGACCCCCTTGCCGACGACCCCGTGGCCGGTCGGGGTCGCCCCGTGGAGGTCGGTCGTCCAGTCCGGCTGGACCTCGCCGGCGGCGGCCAGCGGGTACGCCCGGACCTCGGTCCGGCCGACCACGATCACCCGGCCGTCGGCCACCCCGCCGACGTACAGGTCGGCGTCCTTGCGGTCGACCGCCCAGAGGACCTTGCCGGTCCGGATGTCGAGGCACTCGAGCTTGGTCGAGTCGTAGGCGGCCAGGACGACCCGCCCGCCGGCGACGATCGGGGCGGCCGCCCGCCAGCGGCTGGCGGCGAGCTGCTGGGCCGGCACCACCGTGCCGTCCGGGTTCACCCGCATCCCGCCCCGCATCCGCTGCTGCGGGTAGCCCTCCGGGCCGCCCGCGTCGAGCTTCCGGTAGGCGTGGGCCCACAGGAGGCTGCGGGACATGATGTCCACCCCGACCACCGCCCCGGAGTTGGTCGGGCAGACCAGGACGCCCTCGCCGGCGGCCAGGAACGCCCCCTGGAACCGGCGGACCGAGTCGGCCGGGAACGGGTTGTTCGGCCGGCCCAGCTTCTGCTGCCACACCAGCGTCGGCACCGGCCGGCGGACCTCCTCCAGCTCCCGCTTCTTGGCCGGCGGCTTGCCCGGCTCGGCCCCGTCCTTCTCGACCTCGATCAGCAGCTTGACCTCGGCCAGTGTCTTCGGGTCGAGGCACAACAGCCGGATCACCCCGGCCTGCTCGATCAGGACGTACAGCCGGCCGTTGAGCGGCAGCGGCGGCCCGAGGAAGACGGCGTTCAGGCACAGGTGGAAGGCGGACGTGACCTTGTCGGCGTCGTCCTCGGTGGCCGGCGGGGCGACCTGGGCCGGGGCGGCCAGCTTGACCGACTGGCGGTCGAACCGGCCGAGGGTCCAGACCAGGTTGCCGGTGGCCAGGTCGACGGCGTTCAGCTCCCCGGCCCGGACGGCCTCGGCGAGCTGCCCGCGGTGCTGGACGAACCCGCCCGGCATCCCGCCGGGGAACGCGCCGAACTCCGGGCCCTGGAGTACCGGCGGCGGGGGGATGGCCACGTCGTCCAGGTAGTAGACGGTCTGGCCGTCGTGGGCCAGGGTGCCGAGCAGCGGGTTCTCGTACAGGACGCTGTCCGCCCGGGTCGCCTTGTACGTCTGCCACCAGGCGGCCACCTGCTTGTGGACGTCGGTGTCGCCGGAGAAGTTCAGCCCCGGGGTCTGGAGCTGGTGGAGGCCGAACGGGGTACGGGCGGCCCACCGGACCTCCCCGGCCGGGACCGCCCGGCCGCGGAGGACGTGGTCCCGGGCGGCGACCGCGTACACCGCCCCGTACCCCCGGTAGATCACCAGGTCCGGGGTGGTGACCGGGAAGAACCCGGGGAGCGGGAGGGGCTTGGGCGCGGCCGGCGGCGGGACGGCGAACACCTGCCCGAGCTCGGTCCCGATCCAGTTGACCGCGGCCTGCCCGGTGTCCAGGTTCGGGTCGAGCATCGGGGTGGGGTCGAACGCCGGGACCAGGAACGGCGGGCCGCCGGAGACGGTCCCGTTGCGGGCCGCGTTGCCGTACCGGCCGGTCCACTCGCCGACCGCCGACGAGGCGACGACGGCCCCGACCGGGCGGCCCAGCTCGGCCCGGAGTTGGTCGGCGGTGAACGTCCGCCGGCCGACCTTCAGCCCGTCCCGGGCGGCGGCGATCAAGAGCCGGTCGGCCGCGGCCTTGGCCGCGTCGGCGTGCCGCGGGTCGCCGCTCCGCTTGAGCGCCAGGGCCGCCTTGAACAGGGTCCGGGGGGTCAGGAACTCGTCGGCGTTCGGCCGGGCCAGCAGCCGCTCGAAGGCGTAGGCGGCCTCCAGGTAGTTGCCGCGTTCGAGGTAGAGTGACCCGAGCAGGACGGTCCCCTCGGCCCCGGCCCGGGTGTGGAAGTACCGCTGAGACAGGTCGGCCAGGACCGCCGGGTCGGCGTTCGCCTTGACCGCCTCGTCGAGCAGGGCGGCGGCCGCCTGCCCGTACGACTGCTGGTAGAACTCCAGCCCCTCCTTGGGGAACGCGGCGATGATCCGGTTGGCCTCGGTCTTGACGCTGATCCGGTTCACCTCGGTCCGGCCGCCGACCTGGTACTTGACGTTGAAGAACGAGTCGGACTTCGAGTCGAGGATGTTCTGGAGCAGCGGGCTGACGGTGTTCCAGGGGATGTCCTTGAACGTCAGGTAGTCGCGGGCGGCCTCGAGCTGCTTCTTGGCGTCCCGCTCGTAGGGGAAGCCGAACGGCGAGTCGAGGTCCTCGGCCGGGAGGTCCTTCTTGTCCTTCCCCTTGTCCTTGTCTTTGGTCGGGACCGGGCCGGCCGGCGGCTGGCCGGCGACGAAACGGTCTCCCCGGGCGACCAGCCCGGCGACGGCGGCCGACAACACCCCGGCGAACGCCACCCGCGACCACGACCTGCGCATCGGCGTATCCCGTCCTGGTGTCCGCGGCGGGCGGCCGCGGACCGCTGACCTCAGGGATTGTCCCAGTTCCGCAGACCACCCACAAGGAGAAACCGGTCCCGCCGCACTAGAGCGCGGGCCTCCGGCCCGCATGACCGGCAAAGGGCGGGCCGGAGGCCCGCGCTCCAGGTCCATGTCCCCTAACCCATTACGACGACCGGCCCGGCCGGACCTAACCCACGGGTCGCGTCCGTTACAATGACGGGATGACCACGGCCCGCAACCCCTTCGACGCCGCCCGGCCGGTCCGCCGCCGGACCCGGACGTTCCGCCCGAACTACTTATCGTTTGCGGGAACGTACCAGTGCAACCTGGCCTGCCCGCACTGCTGCGTCCCGATCGAGTGGACCGACCGGCTGCCGATCCCGGTGGCGGTCCGGTTCCTGGAACAGGCCCACGCCGCGGGCATCGAGGTGCTGGGCTTCACCGGCGGCGAGCCCTTCCTCTACCCCGAGTTCTTGGTCGCCGTCACCCGCCGGGCCGCCGAACTCGGGTTCCGGTTCGACAAGCTGATGACCAACGGCATGTGGCACCGCGACGCCGGCCATCTATCCGACGTTCTGACCGGCCTGCGGGATGCCGGCTACTCCGGGAAAATCGGGCTGAGCGTGGACAAGTTCCACGGCATGGACATCGCCAAGCTGGCCGAGTTCTGCCGGGTGACGCGGCGGGTGTTCGACAAGGACACCATCCTGTCGCTGAGCTACGCCAGCCGGTCGCCGGACGCCGGGCTGGAGCCGATCCGCCGGCTGGCCGCCGAGTTGGACGGCGTCATCGACTGGTCGGAGCTGATCGGCCGGTACATGCTGGTGAGCGATGACCTGACGATGACCCTGAACTGGAACCACCTGGCGGCGGTCGAGCGGGCGGAGAAGCTGCCCGGCGACCCGTGGGACGGGGAGTGGTTCGCCGAGGACTACTGCGAGGGGCCGGGCCAGGCCCTGATCGTCAACCCACGGGGCGAGGTCAAGCCGTGCTGCGGGTTCGCCTCCGACCTCGACCAGTTGACCATCGGCAACGTCCATACCGACACCGTCGAAGACATCATCCGCAACGCCCGGCGTCACCCATACGTCGGCAAGGTGTTCCGGGAGGGGCTGACGGCCATCCGGGACGACATCCTGGCCCGCGACCCTGACGCCCTGCCGGGGGCGACGACGAACCACTGTTACTTTTGCTGGTACGTCCTGACCCGGGGCTTGGCGGCCGGCGTCAACGGCGGCGGTGGCAAGGTCGGCAACTGGACCGGCGACCGCCCCAACCACGCCGGCGAGTTGATCCAACTCGGAAGTCGGGTTAGGATGGAACCGAGTAACGGCTAGGAGGCCCCGATGCCCAACCCGTCGCCCGGGGATGGCCTCGACCGGTTCACCCGGACCGCCCGCGAGTTCTCGGCCGGCCCGCTCGGTATTATCGCCCTGTTTCTGGTGCTGGTTTACGGCATTGCCGGTCTGGTACTCGGCACGGCCTACGTGCGGTCAGATCGTGAGCCCCCGGCCCAACTGGTCTGGTTCATCGTCCTGTTCCCGGAGTTGGTACTCGGAGTTTTCGCATGGCTGGTGGTGCGCCACCACGAGAAGCTCTACCCGCCGGGCGACCGGCCAACGTACTTTCCGCAGCGGGTGACCACCCCGGCCGCCGAGCCGAGTGTGAAAAAGCCCCACGGGCGGCCGAAGGGTAGCAAGAATAAGCCTAAGCCCCCGCCACCGACCCCCACCCCGTCCGCACCGAACCCACCCGCGGAACCGACCGGAGGTCTGTCGTGATCCAGATGGCCGCCGACATCGAGTACCTGGACTCCCGCAAGGTCCGCCTACCGACCGTTTACCCCCGCATCCTGATCGAGCTCGCGGCCGACTCCCCGGTCGACATCGCCGTGGTCAACGAGCAGGAGTTGAAGGAGTTCGAGCAGAGCGAAACCGGGGACGATGCGGATATCGACTGGGAGGAGTACGTCCAAAACTACGAGGGGGTCCACGAGGTCAGCACGGTCGGCAAGAGTTACCTCCTGATCTGGAACGCGAACAAGGAGCGTGACGCCTCGGTAGCCTACCGGATGTCCCCGGTCGAGTAGCCGTCCCGGGTGCGAGGGACGACTCGGGTCGTCCGGGCACCTCGACGGCTGAGTCCGAGGTCCGCCCCTCACACCGGCACGCTGAACCCACCCCCGGTCAATATGTCCGCCCCAGGAAGCCGACGACCGCCCGGCGGACCTCCAGCGGGTCGATGCTGCCGGTCTTGCGGTAGATCACCTTCCCGCCCGGGGCGATGACGAGCGTGTGCGGTACCGGCCCCGGCCACTCCTTGTCCAGCACATCCGCGAACTTGTCCCGGTCGGCCGTCTTCACCAGGTAGTTGGCCGCGGCGACCTTCTTCTCGGTCAGCACCTTCAGGGCCGCGTCCTTCTTGTCCGGGTCGTCCAGGCAGAGGGTCACGAGCCGGAAATCCCGGCCGCGGTACATCCGGTTCATGGTGACGAACTCCGGCAGCTCGGCCACGCACGGCCCGCACCACGTCGCCCAGACGTTGACCACCAGTAACTTCTTGCTGTCGTTCTTGACCAGCTTCGCCACCCCGGCGTCGTCGATCTCCTCCAGCGTCACCGGCTCCTTGTCCCACTTCTCCGCCGCCTTCCGGGCGTCCTCCCGCTTCTCGGCCCACTTGGTCGAGCAGCCGAACACCCGGGTCTTCTCGGCCGGCACCGGCCGGCCGGCCAGGACCGCCTCGATGGCGTTGCGGGCGTCGTGCGACTTGACCTCCTTCACCTCGGCGTCGTCGATCCGGCCGTTGTACCGCAGCTTCCGGTCCCGGTCGAAGACGAAGACGTGCGGGGTGGCCAACACCCCGTAGGCCAGCGACACCTTCTGCGTCTCGCCGTCGTACAGGTAGGGGTAGGTGATGGCCTTCTCCTTGGCCCGGACCTTCATGTCCTCGAAGGAGTCGCCGATGTCGGTGTACCCGAGTTCGTCGAGCCGGACGGCGAGCGGGTCGTTGGGCGAGATGGCGACGAGGGCAACGCCCTTGTCCTTGAAGTCGTCGTGCAGCTTTTGGACGCGGGTGGTGTAGGCGTTGGCCGTCGGGCAGTGGTTGCAGGTGAAGATGACGACCAGGACTTTCGCATCGGCGAAGTCCTTCAGGGCGTGGGTCTTGCCGTCCACGCCGGGGAGGGAGAAGTCCGGGGCCGGGTCGCCGATGGCGAGTTGCTTGAACCCGGGCGGCTCGGCGGAGGCCGGCCCGGCGGGTAGAGCGAACGTGACGAGTGCGAGGAGGAAGGGGACGGGCCTCACGGGTGGTGCCTCCGGAACCGCGGGGAGGGTCGGTCCGGGCACGTTGTATTCCGAACGGGGTCACGCGGGAGGCTCCGTCAACCGGCCCGCACCCGGCCCGGCTTCCCCTTCGCCGGGGCCGCGACCTCCTCGCCGTCGACGAACCGCTTGCAGTCCGGCAGGGCGTCGAGGAACGCCCGGCCGTAGGGCTTGGTCAGCACCCGCGGGTCGAACAGCACCACCATCCCCTTGTCGGTGGCGGTGCGGATCAGCCGGCCGAACCCCTGCTTCAGCTTGATGGCCGCCTGCGGCACCTGGTAGTCCATGAACGGGTTGCCGCCGTCGGCCGCGATCTGCTCCAGCCGGGCCTTGGTCAGCGGCCGGTCCGGGACGGCGAACGGCAGCTTGGTGATGATGACGTTGCTCAGCGCCTCGCCCCGGACATCGACCCCCTGCCAGAAGCTGTCTACCCCGAACAGGACGGCCTTCGGGGTCTGGCGGAACTGCTCCAACAGCCGCGGGGTCGGCAGCCCGCTGCCCTGTACCAGCAACGCGTACCCGTTGCGGGCAAACCACGGCCCCAGGCGTTCCGCGGCGCGGTTGAGGAAGGTGTAGCTGGTGAACAGGACGAACGCCCGGCCCTGGGTCCGGGCGACGTAATCCGGAATCCGGGACAGGACCTCGTCCTCGAACTTGGCGGCCTGCGCCGACGGGTCGGGCATGTCCCGGAACAGGTGTAGCTCGGCCTGCTCCTGGAAGTCGAACGGGCTACCGAGCTGCTTGGTGTCGGCGTCGTCCAGCCCGAGCCGCCGCTGGAAGTGGGCGAACCCCTCCGGCCCGCCGGCCGAGAGCGTCGCACTGGTCATCACGACGGTCGGGACCCGGTCGTAGAGCTGGGCCTTGAGGGCCGGTCCCACGTCGACCGGGGCGCTGGCCAGGCTCACCCGCGGCACCCGCCCGGCCCGGACCTCGACCCAGTAGACCTGGCCGTCGAGTCCCTGCCCGAGCCATTCCTTGACGGCCTTCGCCGTCGCCAGGAGCCGGTCGGCCCGGCTGGTCAGCTCGATCCGCTCCTCATCGGACGAGTGGGCCTTCGACGCGGTGATGAGGGCCGTCCCGAGCTTCAGTAACTCTTCGGACAGGTGATCCGGGACGACGTTCCGCTCGCGGACCCGGCCGGTCCCCTTCGGCTGACTGAGGTGCCACTGGTGGACGGCGGCGAAGAACCGTTCCGCCGCCTGCCGGGTGATTTCGAGCTGGGCGATCGACTCGCCGTCGCCGAGGGTGGCGAGAATCCCTTTATGGCTCCGCGGGGCGAACAACTGGTTCAGGACGTACTCGACCCCGCCCTGCGTCACCGACAGCCCGAGGTGGTCGGCGGCCACGTCTTCGAGGGTGTGGGCCTCGTCAAAGATGGCCACCTGGTAATCGGGCAGCAGCCCGCCGCCGGACCGCCGCAGGGCCAGGTCGGCGAAGAACAGGGCGTGGTTGACGACCAGCAGGTTGGCCCCGAAGACCGCCTTCCGCGCCCGGAAGTAGAAGCACTCGGAATGGTCCGGGCACTTCCGCCCGAGGCAGTTGCCGCTGTCACTTTGAACGAGGTCCCAGACCGGCTCGTAGGGCTGGACCGGCAGGTCGGACTTGCTGCCGTCCGCCGTCTGGCGGGACCACCGGCCGATCTGGATGAGCTGGTCCACCGCCCCGTGGGTGTCGAGCAGGGCGGCGGCCCGCTGCTGGGCGGTTCGCAGCCGGCGGCGGGACAGGTAGTTCCCCCGGCCCTTCACCAGGACCGGCCGGAAGTCGTGCGGCATGACCTCCTTGAGGAACGGGATGTCCTTGCGGACCAGTTGTTCCTGGAGGCTGATGGTATTGGTCGAGACGACGACCTTCACGTCCTTCTTGGCCGCCGCCATGATGGCCGGAACGAGGTAGGCGAACGACTTGCCGACGCCGGTGCCGGCCTCGACGACGAGTTTCCGCTTCTTATCAATCGCCTTGGCGACGGCCGCGGCCATCTCAACCTGCTGCGGCCGGGACTCGAACCCCGGCCACTTGCGGGACAGCAGGCCGTCCGGGCCCAACACCTTCTCGGGTTCCATCCCGCCATTGTCACGTCGGCCCGGGGGACGGGTAAAGGCCGGTTGCTTTCTTCAGTTTCGAGTTTGAAGTTTCGCGTTTCGAGTGGGAGGCAGTAAACCCCGACCCGTGCCTCTCGGCAGGAGTCGGGGCCGGCGGTCTTCGACTCGAAACGCGAAACTTCAAACTCGAAACTCCGCCTCGCGGAGCGAGGCCGATCACCAGAACCGGACCTTCCAGTAGTCGTGCGGGGCGGAGTTGCGGCCGAGGTACCAGTGCCCGTCCTCCCACTCCAGCGTCACCTTCCGCCAGCCGAGCGGGACCTTCGGGAACGGGTAGTACGGGCCGATGAACGGGAAGGCGTTGTACGGGTACGCCTCGGGGTAGCCGACCCGGCTGACGTTGTTGTACGGGGCGTAGGTCGGCCAGGCGTGCGGGGGCAGCGGGGGGGCCTGGAGGGCCGGGTCGATGGCCCCCGGGACGCCGAGCGGGGCCGGCTCGACGATCGGGTTGCCGCCCAGGTACGGGGCCGGGCCGCTCGGGGCCAGCGGCATCGGGGCGACCGGGGCCAGGTCCTGGACCCGGACGATCGGGCTGCCCGGGGCGGCCAGCCCGTCCCGGACGGTGACGACCCCGGTGGTGGCCTTGGCGGCGGCCACCAGCTTCTCCTTCTGGGCCGCGTCCCGGACGGTCCCGGTCAGGTAGACCGTCCCGTCCTGGGCGACGACGGACACGCTGGCCCCGGCCACGTCGGCCCCGCGGAGGCCGGCGGCGACGGTGTCGGCGAGTTGCTGGTTCGGGTTGGCCGGTTGCTGGGCGGGCGCGGCGGCCGGGAGCCAGAACCCGGCGGCGGCGGCGAGCGGGAACAGGGCACGCACCTTCACGACAAACCTCCTTGTACGCGGAACGTGCGCGGTCGGTGTTGCGGGGCAATCATGCCCCACGGGCGGCGGCGGGCAACCGAATCGGGGCGGCCCGGGCGAACCTCGGCGGCCGGCCGGGCGTCAGAGGTGGTGTGACGGGCGGTTCCCGGCTAACCCCTCGGGCCGGCCGGTTTTCGGGGCGTCCGCCGGCGGATTCCCGGCTTCCGCTCAAGCCGGCGGTGTTGACAGCCGGGGCCGGCCGAAATAGCATCCACTGTGCGTAGGCACCCATAGCTCAACTGGATAGAGCATCGGTCTACGGAACCGAAGGTTGTAGGTTCGAATCCTACTGGGTGTACTAGGTTTACGGCGACGACCCCTCCGGCTGGTACAGAATTCAGATACAGAATCCCCGGGGCCGCGACACGACCGCCGAGGGATCCCATGGCCCGCACCCCGTCCCCCTGGTTCTGGGAAGACCGGGGCGGCTGGTACGTCACCAAGGACGGCCACCGCCACTCCCTGGGCGACCACCCGCCCGACGCCCCGAAGCCCAAGAAGAACGACCGGTCGGGTAAGTGGAACCCCCCGAAGCAAATCCGGGACGCCTTCCACGCGTTGATGACCGCCCCGCCGTCGACCGCCCCGGTCCTCCCGGCTTCCGGGCTGTCAGTCGGTCAAGTCTTCGACAAGTACCTCGACTGGTGTAAGCGGCACCGTGAGGAGGGGACGTACGACGGTTACGTCTGGCACCTCCAGAAATTCTGCGACCACCTCAAGACCGCCCGCTCGTTGTCCGGCGTTAAACCTCCGGCCGTTCCACGTCGTCGAGTACCTCGATGCCCACCCCGAGTGGGGCTCGACCTACCGGAGGAACGCCACCGCCGCCGTCCAGCGGGCGTACAACTGGGCCGAGGAACTCGGCTACATCCCCCACAACCCGGTCCGGAAGATCAAGAAGCCGATGCCCGCCCGGCGGGAGTCGTTCGTCTCCCCCGACGACTGGGCGAGGATTCGCGACGCCTACAAGCCCAACGACCCGTTCCGGGCGTTCCTCGAATTCTGCTGGGAAACGGGTGCCCGCCCCCAGGAGGCGCGGGCCATCGAGCCCCGGCACGTCCACCTCGACCGCGCGGTCATCGCCATCCCGCCGCCCGAGGCCAAGGGCCGGCGGACGTGGCGGGTGATCCGGCTGGAGGGGCGGGCGCTCGAGCTGGTCCGGGAGCGGCTGGCGACCGCCGCGGGCAAACTGTTCACCAACCGCGACGGGGCGGCGTGGACGAGCTACGCCCTGAACTGCCGGTTCGCCCGGCTGAAGGCGAAGCTCGGCGAGAAGTTCTGCGCCTACGAGTTCCGGCACGGGTTCACCCAGCGGCTGCTGGTGGGCGGGGTGGACCACCTGACCGTCGCCGCCCTGCTCGGGCACGCCGACGGGCAGATGGTGCAGAAGGTGTACAGCCACATGGACCAGGCGGACGACCACCTGCGGGCGGCGCTCCGGAGGGCGTCAGGAGAGCCGGAGGTGGGAGAAGGTTGAGGCCGGTTTCGCCGCCGGTGTTGGCGTTTGGGCCGGGACCGGCGGCCGAATCCCGACCTTAAATGAGGCCATCAGCGTGTGAGGTCGGCCGGGTCGATCAGGAGTATTCCCCGCCGGCCCTTCGCCCCCACCCGCAGGTGCGGCAACAACCCGTCCCGAAGCCAGGCCCGAAGCGTACTCGGGCTGACTCACGCCCGCTCGGCGGCGGCATTCACCGTCAGAAAGGCGGGGGTCATCGGGCCGTCCTTTAAGGGGGGTGGGCGTCCCTGCCCCCGGACGTGACGGGTCAGCCGACCCGGGCCTCCGTTGCAACCCCGTTCTTGTTCGCCCCCGCCCGCTGGAGCCGGGATTCCACCCGGTCCATCAGGTGCCGCATCTCCTGGATGCTGAGGGCGTAGCCGAGCTCGTTTAGGACGGCGAAGACCTCGGTCAGGACCTCCCCTGCCACCGCCTTGCCAAGGTCCGCGTTACTGGGCCGCACGGTCGTCTCCTTTCGGTTGGCCGAGCGGCTTAAGCCGCCGGGCGGTGTGGGCCTTCGCCCGGTCGTAGCGGTCGAGCGCGTCGAGTACGACCGGGAGTAGCTCCCGGTAGGCCTCGACCATCTGCCCCTCACGGTCCCAGGCGAAGCGTCCCACCACCGCCTTGGTCAGGGCGGACGCGGCGTCCGCCCGGAGCGACCGGCTCACGACTTCGCCTCCGCTCTCGAGGCGGGCTTCCCCGCGGCGGTCGACTTCATCACCGTCGTCATCCGGGTGACGTGCCCCTGGAACGCCTTCATCGAGTCGATGTTCGAGTTCATCTGGTCGAAGAGCTTGGCGAGCTTCGGGTCGTTTAATGCCGCGGGCCAGGAGTCCAGGACCTCGGTCCACCGGGTGTGGACCTTGATCATCCGCCGCACGGTATCCATCGACTCGCCCAGGGTGTCGGCGACCGACACCTTGACCGGGTCCTCGGCGGCGTAGACCTCCTTCAACCGCTTCTCGCACAGAAGCGCGGCGGCGTCGGCCAGGTCGGCCTGGCTCTGGTAGGCCTCCTGCTCGTCTAAGAACTTGCTCGCCTCCGCCTTCGCCTGCCGGTCGGCGGCGAGTTTCCGGTAGGCCGCGGGCGCGGTCTTTAGGTTCTCCCGGAGGCGGTTCACGACCGGGTCGAGCTCCTGGTCGTAGACCTCGAGGATGGCCTGGGCCTGGGCGAGGATCGAGGCGTTCACCTTCTTGACCGAGTCGAGCGTCTTGTCGAGCTTCGCCCAGTTCTCCCGGTCGGCCGGTTAAGAAGCCCTAACGGAACCTACCGCAGTCGATACCAGCAGACCTTGATGCACGCCAGGGTGAGGAGCGCCCGGTGGGTGTCCGCCCGCCGCTCGTACCGGACCTTGAGCCGGCGGTTCTGTTGGGCGGCGGCGATCGTCCGCTCGACCACGTGCCGCTCCCGCCCTAGGCCGCTCCCGTGGGCCGTCCGCTGCGGGGCGATGGCCGGCTCGACCCCCATCCACCGGACGACGGCCTCGTGAGCCTGGGAGTCGTAGGCCCGGTCGCCCAGCAGCCGGGCCGGGGTGCGGCCGGGGCCGCCGTACCCGGCCGGCGGGCAGGCCACCAGGACCGCCAGCATGACGGCCACGTCGTGCACGTTGGC
>JAIEQN010000074.1 GCA_019747685.1 Gemmataceae bacterium | reverse complement strand
GCCGACATGCGGAAGTCGCTGATCGGCTCGGGCGACCGGAGCGAGCGCATCCGCACCTACAACTTCCCCCAGAACCGGGTGACCGACCACCGGATCGAGCTGAGCGTGTACAAGCTGGACGCGGTCCGGGCCGGCGAGTTGGACGAACTCATCGGCCCGCTCCGGGAGCACGACAAGAAGCAGCGGCTCGGCGGGAAGTGAGGCGGCGGGTTTCGTCGCCCCGAAGGGGCGTCCGGGAATAGCCCGGGGTGCCAACCCCGGGGCAGAGACAACCAATCCACCCCGTAGCCCCGAAGCCCCGAAGGGGCGACCCGGACGGCGAGGATGCCGATGGCCGTCGAATGGCTCAGGGTCAGCCTCCGCGGTCACGGTTACAGCAGCGGCGGCCCGACCGGCGACCGGTTCTTCGAGCAGGTCAGGGTGATGACCTGGGACGGCCTCGCGCGATGGCCGGGCGACAGCCAGTGGGCGTCCGCGCGGGTCGAGTTCCTGTCCCTCTCGGTTGAGGAGTGCCAGCCCGGCACCGAGCGGTACGAGGAGTTCGAGGCCCGGCTGGAGGCCGGCCTGAAGCGCGCCGCGGTCTGGCTCAATGACCGCGAACCCGCGTGGTTCGACGAGTGGCGGGCGGCCGGTTGGAAGGCCGACGTCTTCATCGGCGGGTGGATGAACTCCGACCAGTTCGACCTGACCCTGCCGCCCGAGTTCCTGTTGGCGTGCGGCCGGCTGGGTCTGCCGATCACGATCTGTACCAACGACTGACGCCCGGGGCACGGTCGCCCCTTCGGGGCTACGGGGATAACATCCCCCTGACCACCCGGGGTTGGCACCCCGGGCTATTCCCGGACGCCCCTTCGGGGCGACCGACGGCCGGCTCACGCCGGCCGTTCGCCGAGGACGGACCCCATGCCCCCCGCCCCGCAGCCGCCGACGGTCTGGACGATCAAGGCGCTGCTCGACTGGACGGCCGACTTCCTGGCCAAGAAGGGGCCGGACCCGAAGGCCGCCCGGCTCGAGGCCCAAATCCTCTTGGCCCACGTCCTCGGCTGCAAGAAGATCGACCTGATGGTCCGGTACGACGAGCAGCCGGCCGAGGCCGACCGCACCGCCTACCGCGAACTCATCAAGCGGCGGGTCGACGCCTGGCCGGTCGCCTACCTGGTCGGGTTCCGCGAGTTCCACCTCTTGCCGTTCGAGGTCACGCCGGCCGTCCTGATCCCCCGCCCCGAAACCGAAACCCTGGTGTCCGAGGCGGCCCGGCTCCTCAAGCCGCTGACCGCCCCCACCGTGCTCGATCTGGGCACCGGGTCCGGGTGCATCGCGGTCAGCCTGGCGAAGGAGAAGGCCGCGCCGCGGGTGACGGCCGTAGACGTCTCCCCGGACGCACTCGACGTGGCCAAGCGGAACGCCGAGAAGCACGCCGTCGACGACCGCATCACCTTCCTACAAGGCGACCTGTTCGGCCCGGTCCCGGCCGACGCGACCTTCGACCTCGTCGTCAGTAACCCGCCCTACGTCACCCCGGCCGAGCTGGCCACCCTGGCCCCGGACGTGCGGGACCACGAGCCCCGCCTCGCGCTCGACGGCGGCCCGGACGGGCTGGCCTTCTACCGCCGGATCGCGGCGGAGGTCGGGCCGTCCCTCAAGCCCGGCGGGTGGCTCCTGGTCGAGATCGGGGCGACCCAGGACGAGGCCGTCCGGGCGATCTTCGCCGACCGGCCGGAACTGGAGCTGGGCAAGACGCTCCGGGACGCCGGCGGCCGGCCGCGGGTGGCGTGCGCGAGGCGGAGGTAGGCGAACGGCCCGGCGTTGGCCGGCCGGTGGTGTCAAGCGGTCCCCGGTGGCGGGTCGAACCGACCGGCGGACGGGTCCCCCTCCGGCGGGCGGGTCCCTCCGGCCCGGAGGGCCGGTTCCGTCAGCCCGGGCCGATCCGGGCGCCACCGACTTCGGCCTGAAAGGCCGGTTCCGTCAGCCCGGGCCGCAGACCCGGGTCAGGGTGCCGAGAAAGCCTCGGCCCTGTAAGGGCCGTTCCCAGTCGCGCAACCACCAGCCGGCTCGGAACGACCCTTTCAGGGCCGGGGTTCTCGCCGGACGTGTACCCGGGCCTGCGGCCCGGGCTGACGGAACCGGCCTTTCAGGCCGAAGACGGGAGCCGACCACCCCGCCCGCACGGTCACTTCTGCAAAATCAGCTTCCCCCGGCGGGTGATCCGCAGCCGGTAGCGGACCCCGTCGAGTTCGATCCACACCTCCCGCCGGTCGCCGAACAGCTCCTCCGCCCGAACGAGTTTTTCCGGCCCGTCGTCGGGCCGATCGTCGGCGTCGTCCGCCGGCAGTTCGTCGGTCATGACCGGTCCTCGGCTCGACCCGCCGTGAGACGGCGTGTCAGGTTTGCGAACGGAATCACCCCGGACGGTGGGAATCCGCAGCGGTCCGGGGCGATTTTTTCCCACTTGGTTCTTGACACTATCCGCCGGCCGCTTAGAGTAAAGGTGTCTTGTTGAGATTGTGTCGCAACAAGACGGGTGGTTTCATCGCCCACCGAGTACGCTCCGCCACCGTTCGGGACGCGGCCCGGGTCGACCGGGCGGCTCACCTTCCGTCGCCACGCGGCTCGCACGAACCGACCGTTCCCCGCGAACCGGAGGCCCGCGTGCGCCGTTCCCCGTCCCGACCCGGGTTCACCCTGATCGAGCTGTTGGTGGTGATCGCGATCATCGCGGTCCTGATCGGGCTGCTCCTGCCGGCCGTCCAGAAGGTCCGGGAGGCGGCCGCCCGGATGAGCTGCCAGAACAACCTCAAGCAGCTCGGCCTGGCCCTGCAGAACTTCCACGACGCGACCGGGCGGTTCCCGATCGCCAACACCCCGACGTTCAACTCGGCCTTCACCCAGGTCCTGCCGTACCTGGAGCAGGAGAACATCGGCCGGCGGTACGACACCGCCCTGACCCCGACCGACCCGACCGACCCGGACGGGGACGGCCACTCGAACCTCACCCTCGGGTCGGCGGAGCTCAAGACGTACCGGTGCCCGAGCATGATCCCGCCGGCGGTCCCGGCCGCGTTCCCGGGGTGGTCCGGCTACGCCGTCTCGATCGGAAACCAGCCGAACCCGTTCTTCGAGCCGGGGGCCGGGGGGAACCCGCCCTACGACAACGGGCCGATCGTCCGCGGCGGGCGGACGGCCGGGGTCGCCCTGACCCCGGGGGTGCGGATGGTGGCCGTCACCGACGGCACATCGAACACCATCCTTGCCGGGGAGATGGGGTTCCAGCTCAAGGACTACCTGTTCACCACCGGGCCGTACGCCGGTCAGGTCCGGGGCGGGAACACCCAGTGGGTCTGGGGGTACGCCAGCTACAGCTTCGGCAGCACCGGGGTGATGTTCAACACCGTGGCCGGGACGGCGGCCGACCGGGTCGCCCGGCTCGGGGCGTTCCGCGGCGACCACCCCAGCGGGGCCAACTTCCTGTTCACCGACGGGAGCGTCCGGTTCATCGGCAACGGCCGGGTTTCACTCCCCGTGTACCAGGCCCTCGGCAGCCGGGACGGCAACGAAGTCATCCCCGGCGACATCTAGCGAGGCCGCCCCGATGCCGATCCGGCTCGTCCTGCTCGCCGCCCTGGCCCTGGCCGGGTGTGGCCGGTCCGACCCGACCGTCCCGGACCCGGCCCCGCCGGCCGGGAAGGCCGCCAAGCTCCCGCCGGAGGTCGAGTTCGACCCGGCGACCGCCGCCAAGATCAAGCCGGCCCCGAAGCCGGCCACCCCCTGAACCCCCCGAGGACCCGACCATGCGTCCCACGTCCCGCCTGTTCGCCGCCGCCGGCCTGACCGCGGCCCTGGCCGCCGCCGCCCCGGCCCACTTCGTGTTCGTCGTCCCCCAGCCCGGCGGGAAGGCCGTCCACGTCGTCTTCAGCGACGACCTGGAGCCGGACGCGGGCGTGGACATCGGCAAGGCCGCCGGGCTGAAGCTGACCGCCCGACTGGCCGACGGCAAGACCGCCCCGGTCGCCCTCAAGGTGGCCGAACACCACCTGGCCGGCGAGCTGCCGGCCGGCGCCACCGCCGCCTCCGGCCGGCTCGACTACGGGGTGATGCAGAAGGGCGACGCCAAGCCGTTCCTCCTCGTCTACCACCCGAGGGCGGTGCTGGCCGCCGACCCGAAGGCGGACGCCCCCGGCGAGGCGGCCCCGGTCGAGATCGTCCCGAGCTTCGGCGGGAAGCCGGCGTTCCGGGTGCTGGCGGCCGGGAAGCCGGTGGCCGGGGTCGAGGTGAACGTCCTCCTGCCGGACGGCGGGAAGAGGAAGGTGACGACCGGCCCGGACGGGGCCACCCCGGGGTTCGACGCCCCCGGCCGGTACGGGGCGTGGGCCCGGCATACCGAGCCGAAGGCCGGCGAACTGGCCGGGAAGAAGTACGAGGAGGTCCGGCACTACGCCACCCTGGTCGTCGACTTCCCGAAGTAACCTCCCCCGCCAAGGAGACCGTTCATGCGACCCGCGTTCGGCCTGTTCGTCGCCGCCCTCGCCGCCCCGGCCGGGGCCGCCGAGGCGCAGTACCCGCCGCTCCCGAAGGCCGTCTCGTCGTTCGGGGCGGCCGTCGCCGGCGGCCACGTGTACGTCTACGGCGGGCACGCCGGGAAGACGCACACCTACTCGACCGAGACCGCCCGCGGCACCTTCCACCGGCTGAACCTCGCCGACCCGGCGAAGGGCTGGGAGGAGCTGCCCGGCGGGCCGCCCGCCCAGGGGCTGGCCCTCGTCGCCCACAACGGCACCCTCATCCGGGTCGGCGGGATGCAGCCGCGGAACGCCCCGGGCGAGCCGGCCGACACCGTCTCCCTGGCGTCCGTCGCCCGGTTCGACCCGAAGGCCGGCAAGTGGGAGGCTCTGCCCGACCTGCCGGCCGGGCGGTCGTCGCACGACGCCGCGGTCGTCGGCGACACGCTGGTCGTCGTCGGCGGGTGGCGGATGAACGGGGCCGGGAAGCCGTCGGCGTGGTGCGGCACCGCCCTGCGGCTCGACCTGGCCAAGCCGGGGGCGACCTGGGAGGAGGTGCCGCAGCCGTTCAAGCGGCGGGCCCTGTCGGCCGTGGCCCACGGCGGGAAGGTGTACGTCGTCGGCGGGCTGACGGCCGACGGCGGCACCGCCCAAGACGTGGACGTGTACGACCCGGCGGCCCGGACGTGGGCGGCCGGCCCGGGGCTGCCGGACGGGAAGATGAACGGGTTCAGCCCGGCGGCCGTGAGTACCGGCGACGCCTTGTACGCCAGCCCGGCCGACGGCACCGTGTACCGGCTCGCGGGCGACGCCTGGGAGCCGGCCGGCAAGCTGGAGACCGCCCGGCACGTCCACCGGGTCGTACCGCTCTTTGGCGGGAAGCTCCTGGCCATCGCCGGGGCGGCCAAGAGCGGGAGCACCGCCTCGGCCGAGGTCGTCACCCCCGGCGCCCCGGCCGCCCCCGCGGGGGGCCCGCGGTGACCCCGGCCGGCCTCGGCCCCGGGTCGGCACCGGCCCAACCCCGCCGGCGGCCGCTCCGCCGGCGGGTCGTCCACTTGGTCCGCCGCGGGCACCTGTACTGCGGCCTGTTCCTCCTCCCGTGGGTGGTCCTCTACGGGGCGACGGCGTTCCTGTTCAACCACCCGGAGGCGTTCCCGGACCGGCCGATTGCCACCTTCGGCCGGGACGCCCTCGCCGGGACGCCGATGGAGCGGCCGCCGTTGCCGGGGGAGATCGCCGCGGCCGTCGTCGCCGGGCTGAACGCCCGGGCCGAAGGGGGCACGACCTACGCCCTGGCCGATCCGGCGGAGGTCCGGTTCACCCGCGACTTCGCCTTCGCCACCGCTAAGGCCGACGGGCTGGAGGTGAGCGTCCTGCTCGAGGTGAACGGCACCGGCGGGACGGTCCGGACCCGGCCCATCCCGCCGCCCAAGCCGGAGGAGACGGCCCCGTTCGCCGTCGGCTCGTCGCCGAAGGGCGGGCGGACCAAAGGCGGCGACCGGCCGGCCCCGAAGACCGCGGCCAAGCCCGCCGACGCCCTGGCCCTCGCCGACCCACTCGGCGAGCGGGTCAAGGCGGCCGTCCCGGTCGTGCTGGAGCGGACCGGATTCGCGGCCGGTGACGTGACCGTCACGTCGGTGCCGGACGTGGCGTTCCGGATCACCGACGGCGACCGTGTCTGGCGGGCCACGTACAACCCGCTGAACGGGGCGGTGGCCGGCAAGCCGGACGGCGAGCCGGCGGGAGAGGGGCTGTCCGCCCGGTCGTTCCTGCTCCGGCTGCACACCGCCCACGGCTACCCCGGCGAGCCGTCCGACGCCCGCTGGGTGTGGGCCCTTGTCGTGGACGCGATGGCCTTCGTGATGGTCTTCTGGGCCGTGTCGGGGCTGGTGATGTGGTGGCAGATCAAGGCCGCCCGCCGGGCCGGGCTGGTCGTCCTCGTCCTGAGCGCGGCCGTGGCCGTGTGGGTCGGGGTGTCGATGCACGAGATGATGGCGGCCCGCTGACACCGGGCGGTCAGCCGATCTCCAAGATCAGGCTCGGGCCGTCCATGACGACTCGGTAGCCGTTCAGGATGTCCCGGCCGAGCAGTGCCCACGGCTCGTTCGGGTGGGCTACCACCTCGGCGATCCGGAGGGGCAGCGGTTGGATGGCGAGCAGGACATCGTACACAGGCAGTGTCGCCTTCGTGCCGCCGACGCCGGCGATGTCAACGCTGCCGATCTTGTCCAGGGCGATGGCTTGGGCGACCGCCAGCGGCACCAGCGTCTGGTCGGCGGCCGAGTCGATTTGGGCCGGGATGTCCCGGACCTCAGCCCCGCTCCTTGGGTGCCGGAGGGTGATCCGGACAAACGGCGCGGGCGGCTGCTTCTGGACGTTATACGGGTAGCTGATCACCCCCCGGCCCCCCACCGGCCGAGGGTGCGAATGATGCCGGACCGGACGAGTGGCTCCGGCTCGACGGCGACGAGGCCCACGTAGATGTCCGTCGGCCCGACCCGTTCGAGCACCCGCATCGCTACCGGCAGCCGTTCCGGCCCGCTGTCCACGACCTGCTCATCGTGGACGGCGACGTACTGGCCGCGGTGGGTCTGCAACAGGTCCGGCAGCAGCCGGTAGAAGGCCCGCCGCTCCCGCTCGAACTTGGTGAGCGGCGGGTCGGGCAGGTGGACCCCGAACGTCGGGGTTTCGGCGGCCTGGCTCATGACTCCGCCTCCGGGGTGGGTGTGTCGAACACGACCCCATTGTAACCCACCCTGCGGCCGGCGGAACCCGCCCGGCCGTGGCCGCCCGGGTCGGGGTGAGTATGCACGACCTCACGGCCAGCCGGTGATGCCCACCGGCCGCCCCAGGAGGTTCACCATGACCGGACCGATCTCCCGCCGCGACGCCCTCCGGCTCGGTGCCGCCGGGCTGGCCGCCGGGATGACCGCGGACGCGACGGCGCCCGCCGCCGAACCGCTCGCCGATGTCCCGCCCCGGCCGTTCCTCACCCCGGGCAAGGACTTCGAGGACGTGAGCCGGGGCGACCCGGTCCCGCACACCCTGACCGGCGACGCGCTGGTCAAGGCCCGGCTCACCCCCGAGACCTGGCGGCTGGAGATCGTCGCCGAGGACAAGGCGACGGTCGGCCAGCCGCTGACGCTGGCCGGCGGGACCGCCCTCGACTTCCCGGCCCTGCTGACGCTCGGGGAGAAGCACGGGGTGCGGTTCCTCAAGGCGATGCAGTGCAACAACATCCCCCGGCCGCTCGGCCAGGGGCTGTGGGAGGGCGTCCCGCTCCGCGAGGTGCTGAAGCTCTGCGGCCCGGTCGACAACGCCCGCCGGGTCTTCTACTGGGGCTACCACAACGACAAGCCCGAGCAGATGTTCCGGTCGTCGCTGGCGGTCGCCCAGGTCCAGGACACCCCGCCCGGCGAGCTGCCGCCGTTCGTCGCCTACAAGCTCAACGGCGGGCCGATCCCGCTGGCCCGCGGCGGGCCGGTCCGGATGGTCGTCCCGTGGGCCCACGGGTTCAAGTCGGTCAAGTGGCTGCAACACGTCGTCCTGACCAACGCCTACGAGGCCAACGACACCTACGCCAAGCAGAACAACGACCCCGAGTCGTACCTCAAGACCGCGGCGTACTTCGACGACAGCAAGGACGCCACCTACCCGGCCGGCAAGCCGGTGGTGGTCCGGGGGACGTGCATGGTCGGCTGGCCGGGGCTGGAGCGGGTCGAGTTCTGGCTCCGGCCGGACGCCGGGACGAAGGGCCGGCTCGCCCCGGACGACCCGGCCTGGGCGTCGGCCACCTGGAAGCCGGCCGCCATCGACCCGCCGCCGAAGGACTGGGGCGGCGGGCTGCCGGACGGCGTCCTGCCGAAGGGCGTGTGGGGCTTCGGCCCCGACGGCAAGCCGAAGGACTGGCCGCTGCGGTACAGCATCGCCCACTGGTCGCTGCGGCTGGCGGACCTGGCGCCCGGCAAGTACGAGCTACGGGTCCGGACCGTGGACCGGAACGGGTTCGCGCAACCGGAGCCCCGGCCCGGCCAGCGGTCGGGCAAGAACCTCGTCCCGTGCAAGCTGTTCGGCGTCGAGTGACCAGCGGTGGCCACCGGCTGACCACCCGGCCCGGCCGGCGGACCCGATGTCGCCCGCGTTTTCCCCGCGGCACGGCCCGTGCAAGGCCGCCCGCCGCACCCCGAGCCCGCTCCGCCACCGCGGCCGCCCTGCCCCCGGCCGCCCGCAACGCGGCTCCTCACCCCCGACCCCCACCGAGGTGCCCCGATGCGCCGCCGTCCGGCGTTCACCCTGATCGAGCTCTTGGTCGTCATCGCCATCATCGCGGTGCTCGTCGGCCTCCTCCTGCCGGCCGTCCAGAAGGTCCGCGAGGCCGCCGCCCGGATGAGCTGCCAGAACAACATGAAGCAGCTCGGCCTGGCGATCCACAACTACGAGTCGACGTACCTCAAGCTCCCCGAGGCCGGCACCTACCCGACCGCGGCGGCCCCGAACCGCCCTTACGCCGGGTGGTCCACGTTCATCCTCCCGTACATGGAGCAGGGCAACGTCCAGGCCCTCTACAAGCTCGACAAGCACTGGTTCGACCCGCTGAACACCCCGGCCGTCTCGCTCCCGATCAAGAGCTACCTGTGCCCGTCGGTCCCGACCTCGAACCGGACGGTCAACCCGATCACGGAGGGCGTCGGGTTCACCCTGGTGGCCCAGCCGGCCGCCGCCGGCGACTACTTCGCGTCCCGCGGCGTCTGGGACAACTCCGCCCCCCCGCCGTACAACGACCGGGCCCGCGGGCCGCTCAACTGGCTGAACGAGACGGCCCGGTTCGCGGCCATTACCGACGGGACGGCGAGCACCGTCATGGTGCTGGAGATCGCCGGCCGGCCGGAGTACTGGAAGCTCGGCCGCCGGCAGCCCGGGTCGGTGCCGGGCTGGGAGGGGTGGACCGGGCCGTGGGCGTCGTACAACGCCCAGTGGATGTACGCCACCGCCGCCGACGGGTCGAGCGACTACGGCGAGTGCGTGATGAACTGCAACAACGACGACGGCCCGTACGCCTTCCACCCCGGCGGCGGCAACTTCCTGTTCTCGGACGGGTCGGTCCACTTCCTGCGGCAGACCCTGAGCAAGACGACCTATTACGCCCTCCTGACCCGCGACGCGGGCGAGATCGTTTCCGGGGGGGACTACTGATGCGGCCCCGCGCGGCGGGCGGGCGGGCGGCCGCGGTCCTCGTGGCGGCCCTGGCCTCCGGCCTGCCGGCCGGCTGCGGGGGCGGCGGGCCGACGGTTTTCCCGGTCGAGGGCCGGGTGGTGTACAACAACCAGCCGGCTGTCGGCGCCGTCGTCGTCTTCCACCCGGCCGACGCCCCCGGGCTGGACGCACCCCGGCCGACCGGCCGCGTCCAGCCGGACGGCACCTTCCGTCTTAGGACCGACCCGGCCGGCGACGGGGCCCCGGCCGGCGAGTACGTCGTCACCGTCGTCTGGCCGGCCCCGGCCGACCGCCGGGAGGGCGCGGCCCGGCAGGGCGGCGACCGCCTCCGCGGCCGGTACGGCGACCCGGCCACGTCCCAATGGCGGGTCCGGGTCCCGGCCCAGCCGACCACCCTCGACCCCTTCACCCTCAAGTAACACCGGACGGCCCCCATGCTCCGCTCGCGGCGTCTCCTCGCGGTCGTTGCGGCCCTGGCGGCCGCCCTGTCCCGGCCCGGTCTCACGCCGGCGGCCGAAGGCCCCCCGGTCGTCCGGACCGCCAAGAGCGGCCCGTGGTCGGACGGGGCCACCTGGGAGGGCGGCAAGACCCCCGGCGCGGGGGTCAAGGTGCTGATCCGGACCGGGCACGCGGTCGTCTACGATGTCCGCTCCGAGGTGGTCATCCGGTCGCTGCACATCTCGGGGTCGCTGTCGTTCGCCCGGGACCGGGACACCCGCCTCGACGTGGGGCTGATCAAGATTCAGGCCGGGGAGGACACCGCCGAGGAGGGGTTCGAGTGTGACGCCCACGTCGCCGCCCCCGACCCGAAGGCGCCGCGGCCGGCGTTCGAGGTCGGCACCGCCGACGCCCCGATCCCGCACCCGCACACGGCCCTGATCCGGCTCCACTACGTCGCGGGGATGGACAAGGACTCGTGCCCGGCGGTCGTCTGCTGCGGCGGCCGGATGGACTTCCACGGCCAGCCGCTCCAGCACACCTGGGTCCGGTTGGCGAAGGGGACGGTCGACAGCGCCAACGCCTTCGCCCTGTCCGAGCCGGTCCCGGGGTGGCGGCCCGGCGACCGGGTGATCCTCACCACGACCGACGTGCCCATGCTGTTCGGGCGGAAGTCGGGCAAGATCGAGTACCCGACCGTGCGGCTGACGACGCACACGGAGGAGCTGACGGTCAAGTCGGTCCGCGGCGACCGGGTGGTCACGCACGAGTTCACCGACTACCCGCACGCCGTCGACGGCGACTGGCGGCCGGCGGTGGCGAACCTGAGCCGGAACGTGGTGGTCGAGTCGGCCGACCCGAACGGCCACCGCGGGCACACCATGTACCACCGGCACTCGGCCGGGGCGGTCAGTTACGCCGAGTTCCGGCACCTCGGCAAGCCCGGCGTCCTCGGCCGGTACAGCCTGCACTACCACCAGTGCGGGGACACCATGCGGGGGTCGTCCGTGGTCGGGGCGAGCATCCACGACAGCGGCAACCGCTGGCTGACCGTCCACGGCACCGACTACCTCGTGGTCCGGGACTGCGTCGGGTACAACGCGGTCGGCCACGGGTTCTTCTGCGAGGACGGGACCGAGGTGTACAACGTGTTCGACCACAACCTCGCCGTCCAGGCGTGCCGGGGGGTGCCGCTGCCCAAGCAGCTCCTGCCGTTCGACCGGAACGACGGGGCCGGGTTCTGGTGGGCCAACTCGCTCAACACGTTCACCCGCAACCTGGCCGTCGAGTGCGACCAGTACGGGTTCCGGTTCGAGGTCTTGAAGGATAAGGACTTCGACCCGGTCCTGAAGGTCCGCCAGCCGGACGGCACCAGGAAGGCGGTCGACGTGCGGACCCTGCCGTTCGTCCGGTTCGACGACAACGAGGTCCACTGCCAGCGGCGGTTCGGGCTGAACCTGGGCGGCATCCGCGGGGTCGCCACCCAGGAGGACCTCGACTCGTTCCGCACCGGGGACGACGGCTACCTGGCCCGGTCGGGGGACGTCGGGGGGGTCGGCCCGGACCACAAGCACCCGTTCGTCATCCGCAACTTCCGGGCCTGGCGGTCGGCCTGGTCGTTCCACAGCGGGTCGCCGTGCGTCCTGATCGACGGGCTGGATGCCTACGAGGGCATGTACGGCATCTGGCGGACCCGAATGGACCGCCACGAGTACGAGAACCTGTCCCTCCGCAAGCTCTCGGCGAAGGCGGTCTACAACCCGTTCGGCGGCAACCCGAAGGTCGGCGATTCGTACCTCCAGGGGTTGGACCCGGTGGACGACCTGCCGCCGGTCACGGTCATCACCTCCGTCCGGCGGCGGGACGACGGCAAGCTGCTCGTCCGCGGCACCACGTCCGACAACGGGGAGGTGACGCGGGTGTTGGTGAACGGCATCCCGGCAACATCGACGCGGGACGGCTTCGCCGAGTGGGAGGCGGTGGTCGAGGATACCGCCGCCAACCGGGTCGTGACCGCCCACGCCGAGGACGACGCCGGGAACGTCGAGAAGACCCCACACACGCTGACCTACGCCCCGACCCGCCGGTGAGGGGCCGGCCTGTAATCCGGGGTCGGCCCCGCGGTATCCCCGGGTGTCAGCACCGGACCTGGCTGACACCCATTTGGACCAATTCGATGTTGACGGTACGGAGGGGGATCGACCGCGGGCGAACCCGGATCGGCTGGCTGGACGCCCGGCACACGTTCTCGTTCGGCGACTACGACGACCCCCGCTACCACAACTTCCGCACCCTGCGGGTGCTCAACGACGACCGGGTCGCCCCGGGCGGCGGGTTCCCCACCCACGGCCACCGGGACATGGAGATCGTCACCCACGTCCTGTCTGGGGAACTCGAACACCGGGACAGCCTGGGCAACGGGGAGGTGATCCGGGCCGGCGAGTGGCAGGCCATGACCGCCGGCACCGGGGTACTGCACAGCGAGTTCAACCCGTCGGCCACCGACCCGGTCCACCTGCTACAAATCTGGCTCCTGCCCGACCGGCGGGGCCACACCCCGGGCTACCGCCAGGCGGCCTTCCCGGCCGGGGACGGGTGGCGGCTGGTGGCCTCCCCGGACGGGGCCGACGGGTCGCTGGTGATCCACCAGGACGCCCAGCTGTACGTGGCGGACCTGACGGCGGGGCGGGAGGTGCGGCACGAGCCGGCGGCCGGCCGGGCGGCGTACCTGCACGTCGCCACCGGGACGGCCACGGTCAACGGGGTGGTGCTGACCGCCGGCGACGGGGTGGCGGTCGAGGGCGAGCCGGCCGTCACCGTGGCCGGCGACCCGGCCGCCGAGGTGCTGCTGTTCGACCTGGCGTAGCGGGCCACGTTCCGTCACCCCGAGGGTGAGCACGGCCGACCGCGGCGCCGGCCGTGCTCGTGGCGGTCCGGGCCGGGATTCGCGCCCGGCCACAACCCTGGCGACGTGGAACGAAATTTTATCACTTTTTCCTTGCAGTCGGACTGGGTCATCGAAAGAATCGTCGTCACCGGGTTCGGGTGAGACGGACCAGGTGCCCGCTGGGGGCATCCGGAACCGGTTGGCGAATCCCGCTACGCCCGGTGGGAGGAACGGTCGATGAGGAGCTTTGCGCGAGGGTTCGGGTTGGGGGCGGCGGCCGTCGGGCTGCTGCTCGGGACGGCGGCGCGGTCGCAAGCCGCCCTGGTCTTCTACGCGGACCGGGCGTCGTTCAACGCCGCCAACCCCGGGCTGCCGGTCGAGGACTTTTCGGAGGGGGTGATCGGGCCGGACGGCGTGATCGGGTTCGACGGGCCGGTCAGCAGCACCATCCCGCAAGGCCCGTTCCCGCTCGGGCTGGCGGTGCCGGGCCTGACCGTCGATTCGCAGCCGCCCCGGGGCCTGTTCGGGTCCGGGCTGGCGCTGACCAGCCCGTCGTTCGGCGGGACCGCCAACGGCAACATGATCTTCGCCAACTTCTTCGACGACACCCTCGACCTGTTCTTCGACCCGGGGGTGACGGCCGTGGCCGCCGACCTGGGCAGCCTGTTCAGCGACAGCAACATCACCGTCAGCGTGTACGGCCCGGGCGACGTGCTGCTCGGCTCGACGGTCGCGGCCGCGAACAACGCCGGGACCGGGTTCTTCGGGGTCCTGTCGACCATGGGCGACATCGCCCGGATCAACCTGTCCTCGGACACCGGCCAGGCCGAGGGCGTCACCAACATCGCCTTCGGGGCCGGTGGGGCCGCCGTCCCCGAGCCGGCGTCGCTGGCGTCGCTGGCGGTGGCCGGGCTGGTCGGGGCGGGCTACCGGCGGCTCCGCCGGCGGGCGTAGGACGGTCCCCCGACCCGGGGGCGGCCCGCGAGTACGGGTCGCCCCTCCGGGGCTACATCATCTTGTGATACCGCCCACCCGGGGCGGTCGCCCCGGGCTATTCCCGGAAGACCCTTCGGGGCGAACAACCCGCCCGCCCGGGCACCCGACCCGCCTCACACGTCCGCACCAATCAGTTACCCCGGTGGGTCGGCGGTTCGGCGAACCGCCCGGACCCACCCTACGAAACCACCCCACCCGCCTCACACCTCCGCCCCGATCAGCTTCTCGGTGTCGCGGACGGCCAGCGGGCCGAGCAGCCCGGACAGCCGGTCCCGCAGCCAGCACGCCCAGCCGGATTCGAGGGCGAACACCTTCCCGTAGGTCCACGACCGGTTGGTAATCATCGCCGTCCGGGCGAACCGGCTCTCGGCGTAGGCCGTCAGGGCGGCCGGGAGGTCGGCCGCGCCCGTCAGGTGCCGGGCCAGCACCGCCGCGCTCTCGATCGCCTGGCACGCCCCCTGGCCCATGTTCGGCGTCGTCGGGTGGGCTGCGTCGCCCAACAGGGCCACCCGCCCGTCGGTCCACCGCCGCACCGGCGGCCGGTCGACGATGTCGTTGCGGATGATCGCCTCCGCCGGGGTCGCCTCGATCACCGCCGGGACCGCCGGGAGCCAGTCCCCGAACCGCTTGAGCAGGTCCGCCCGGTGGTCGCCCGGGCCGTCCCCGCCGGCCGGGACGTTGGCCGTGGCGAACCAGTACGTCCAGCCCTTGCCGATCGGCAGCGTACCGACCTGGGATCCGCGGCCCATCGCCAGGAGGGTGAGGCCCACCGGCAGCTCCGGCCGGTCGATCACGCCGACGCCCCGCCAGGCCGTGTACCCGGCGTACCGCGGCGGGTCGTCACCGAGCATCTGCCGCCGGACGGCCGACCGGAGGCCGTCGGCCCCGACCAGCACGTCGCCGCGTTCCGTCGAGCCGTCGGCGAACCGGGCCGTCACCCCGCCGGCGTCCTGGTCGTAGCCGACGCATTCCCGGCCGAGGTGCAGGTGTTCCCGACCGAGGGCGTCGGCCAGCGTCGCTTGCAGGTCGGCCCGGTGGACGCCGACCGTCGGCGCCCCGAGCCGGTCGTTCAGGCGGCCGAAGTCGATCGCGGTGACGAGTCGGCCCCGCCAATTCCGGACCTCGCTCCGGGTGATCGGGTGCGACACGGCCTCGACGGCCGGCCCGACCCCGAGCCGGCGGAGGACCTTGACGGCGTTGGTCCAGAGGGTGATCCCGGCCCCGACCTCCCGCAGCTCGGCGGCCCGCTCGGAGACCGCCACGTCCCACCCGGCCCGCCGCAGGGCGATCCCCGCGGCCAGCCCGCCGATCCCGCCGCCGATGACCAGTACCCGGGCCATCTTCAACCCCTCCAGGGTGTTATTTTCCGGCGAGCGGGGGGTGTGAACCCCCT
>JAIEQN010000387.1 GCA_019747685.1 Gemmataceae bacterium | reverse complement strand
GACCAGGTGGTGGCGGTGGCCGTCCGGCCGCTGGTCGAGCAGGTGTTCCGGTGGCAGCAGCGGCTGACCGGGGCCCGCGGGGTCGCGCTCCGGCTGGAACTGGAGGCCGACCACATCGAGTGGTTCCCGGCCCGGCTCCGGCACATCCTCGACAACCTGTTGGCCAGTGCCCTCCACCACGGGGGGCCGGACGCGGCCGGGCTGTGGGTCGCCGTCGGGCTCCGGCAGGCGGACGGGGCCTACGAGCTCCGGGTGTCGGACAACGGGGCCGGGCCGCCACCGGGGCCGGACCGCCGGGCCCTGGAGTTGTTCTACCGGTCGTCCCCGGCCCGGGCGGCCGGCCGGGGGGCCGGGCTGGCGGTGGTCGGGCTCCTGGTCGAGCAGTGCGGGGGGGCGCTGACCGCCACCCCGCGGGCCGGCGGCCCGGGGACCGAGTTCGTCCTGACCCTCCCCCGGTACGACCTGCTGGACTACCTCGAATGACCCCGGCCGCCGGCCCGCCGGCCCCGGGACCCCACGAAGGACGTGCGATGAAGAAGCTGCCCGTAGCCCGGCCGGACGAGGACGACGGGGCCGCCCCGGACGCCGAGCGGCGGCTGGCCGCGGTCGTCCGCGGGGTGCTGGGGGCCCTCGGCCGGCCGCCGGATTTCCTCCGGGCGACGGCCCGGGCCGTCACCGCCGACGACTGCCGGGTGAACGTGCTGGTCGGGGCGGACGCCGGGTCGGCCCGGATCGCCCACAGCTACTTCGTGACGGCCGACGCGGACGGGACCGTGACGGCCTCGACCCCGACGATCCGGAAGCAGTACTGACCGCCCCGGCCCGGGGCCGGCAACCACAACCAGGAGGAGCCAACGCGATGTGGCGGACGAACCACTTCGGGACGTGGGTGGTCTACCGGATGACGTTCCGGACCCAGGACGCCCCGGTGAACGCGGTCTGCGAGCAGGGCGAGTGGGCGGCGATGGAGGCCGCCCACCCGGGCCGGCTGGTCCTGATCCGGTCGGGCATCACGTCCGAGGGCGAGGCCGAGCGGCTGGCCCGGGGGATGTCCGGCGACCCGGTGCCGCGGGGGGTTCGACCCCCGGCCAAGCGGCCGGCGGTCGCGGCCGCGGCCGCCCCGGGTTGAACGATCTGCGGAATTCCCGGAATTCCACTAGGAATCGCCGACCGCCCCGGGTATAGTTCACTCGCGGCCGGGCCCCAGAGCCCGCCCGCGACGCCGAACCGACCGCAGCTCCCCGACCCGTCTTGGCGCCGTTCCGGGTTCACCCCCTCGAGCCGCCCCCAGATCGATCGACCGGTGTTGTCGTCTGGCGGGGGCATGTGTCCCCCGCCGCGTTCGCACGTCCGCCCCGCCGGCCCATTGCCGGCGCGGGCCGCTTCTGTCGCGCGGCCGGTGAACGGCCGCAGAAGGTGATTCGTGAGCAAGAAGCTGTACGTCGGGAACCTGGCCTTCGGGACGACCTCGGACGACCTGATCGCCCTGTGCGGCGAGTTCGGGACGGTCACGAGCGCCCAGGTGGTGACCGACCGGGAGACCGGGCGGAGCCGCGGGTTCGGGTTCGTGGAGATGTCGGACGGCGGGGACCAGGCGATCCAGTCGTTGAACATGCGGGAGTTCCAGGGCCGGAACCTGACGGTGAACGAGGCCAAGGCCCGCGAGGAGCGGCCGCGGTCGGGCGGGGGCGGCGGGTACGGCGGCGGCAGCCGGGGCGGGTACGGCGGCGGCCGGTACTAACGGCCCACCTGACCTAGTCCCGGACCGGGCGATAACGAAAGAGGGCCGCCGGCACACCGGCGGCCCTCGCGCGTTTCGCCCACCGAAGCGTTACCCGCGGACGGCGATCTTGCGGGGCTTGACGGCCTCGACCTTCGGCAGCCGGACCGTGAGCACGCCGTGCTTCAGGTCGGCCTCGATCTTGTCCGCGGCCACCGTCTCCGCCACGCCGAACACCCGGCTGAAGTTCGTCCCCGGGTGTTCCCGGACGGCCTCGTCCTTGCCGGCGTACTTCGCCGGCCGCTTCCCGTGGATAGTCAGCTCGCCCTGCTCGAACCGGATGTCGACCCCGTCGGCCGTGACCCCGGGGAGGTCGGCCAACAGCAGGAACTCGTGCTCCGTTTCCAGGATGTCCACCCGGGGCGTCACCGTCACCGCCCGCTCGGCGGCCAGGTCCCCCCCGGTCCCGTTCGCCTTCGTCGCCACGCTCGACATGGTGTGTGCCTCCTCGGCCGCTGTGTGTTGGTGATTGTCTGGCGCACCGGCGGGACGCCGGTGCCACAAGAAGGATTGATCCCTCAGTCTTGTGGCACCGGCGTCCCGCCGGTGGGGCCACTTACTCCCCGGCCTTGACCTGGATCTTCCGCGGCTTGGCCGCCTCGTGCTTCGGCAGGGTCAGCCGGAGCACCCCGTTCTCGTACTTGGCCTCGACCTTGTCGGCGTCGACCAGGGCCGGCAGCCCGACCGACCGGGCGAACTTCCCGGCCGGCCGCTCCTGCCGCACCCACACCGCCCCGGCGACCTCCGGGACCGCCCGCTCGCCCCCGACCGTCAGGTGGTTCCCCTCGGCCACGGTGATGTCGAGCTTGGCCGGGTCGATCCCGGGCAGGTCGGCCTCGACGTACAGGGCGTTCTCGTCCTCCCAGACGTTGAGCAGCGGCCCGGACACCCCGGCGGCGGTCGCGGCCGCGTACGGGGCCACCCGGTTGACCAGCCGGGCGAACTGCTCCTGGACGGCGTTGACCTCGTGGAACAGGCCCCCGAACGGGTTGCGAACTCGGTTCATGACGTGCGTCTCCTCGATTGTGGGCCGGCGGCACCCCGCGGCTGACGACTCGTTGGAGGGGCCACACCGGCGGTCGGATTCCGGGACACCCGCCCGACGGCCGGGCTAGATACAACCCGCGTGCCAACTCGGACGGGACGCCCCGGCGTGGCCGGATCGCCAACAAAATCAGCGGGTTGAGACGAGGGCGGGGAGGCGTGCGACCCGGCCGACGGGGGAACGGGCGTCTGCCAGACCGCCGAGGAGGGTGCCGAACTGACAGGCGAGGCGAGGGGAAGGCCGGGCCGCCGTCGCTCGCGGCTCGGGGGGTTGGCGTCACGGCCGCGGGAGGTCGGCCGGCTTCGCCGGGGCCGCCCCGCCGCGGACGCCGCTGATGGTCGCCGCCGGGGTCTCCAGGTCGACGATCACCGGGGTCGGCTCGCCGCCCGGCCCCTTGTCGCTCCAGACGTGGGCGCCGGTGTTCCCGGCCTTGTCCACCGCCCGGACCCGGACGAAGAACTTGTACGGCAGCTCGTCCGGCACCTCCCAGACGTACCGCCCGGCCGCCTTCCCGGCGTTGTTCTCCAGCCGGTACTTGATCTCCTTCCACCCGGCCTCGGCGGTCGGGTCGATCGAGTACTCCAGGCTGACCGGGTTGGGCAGCAGGTTCGGGTCGGCCGCCTCCCACGAGATGTCCACCTGCGGCTTGCGGTCCGGCCCCGGGTAGACCGCCACCCGGCTGACCTTCACCGCCGGCGGCTGGGTGTCGACCACCACGTACAGCATCGGCGGGTCGCCCTTGCGGGGCGGCGGGGCCTTCTGCCCGCTGACGCTCTCCGGGGCGACGTAGAACCCGTACCACCCGTCGGCCGGGACGGTGTACGGCAGGGACAGGGCCTGGTCGGTCTTGCCGCCCGGCAGGTCGACCTTGAAATCCGGATCGACCAGCTTCCAGTCCCCGTCCCGGTCGGACTGGACGTACAGCCGGACCAGCCTCACCCCCGACCGGCCGACCTTGTTGATGGTGTAGTCGACCGTCACGTCCTTCTTGTTGACGTACTCGATCCGCGGCTGGGGGGCGGTCGAGCCCGACGCGGCGAGCGGGTCCCGGGCGGCCCCGCCGACCGGCGGCAGCCAGTCCGACCCGCCGGGCCGCGGGAAGCTGGTCTCGACCCCGCCGTCCCCCGGCACCCGGACGACCCGCGACCAGCCGTCGTTGCCGGCCCGGTCCCGGGCCTTCACCCGGACCTCCAGCACCTGCCCCGGGCGGAGCTTCCAGGCGTGGCGGTCGGCCGCCTGGAACGCCCGGTCGGTGACGGTCTTCCACTCGGCCCAGTCCGGGAACTTGGCCTGGACCTCGGCGAACCGGGGGTCGAGGTTGTCGTCGGCGGCCGCCCACTCGACCCCGTTGCCGACCGCCCGGATGCGGACCTCCGGCGGGGTGGTGTCGACCACCACGTCGAGCATCGGCCGCAGCTCCTTCGGGTCGGCCGGGCTGGCCGACCCGTCGGCGAAGTGGAACTGGACGCTGAACTCGTAGGGGCCGTCCCGGTCGGCCCGGAAGACGAACCCCTTCTTTCCGTCCCCGAGGTCGTCGAGTTTATCGATCGGTAGCTTCCGGCCGGCCTGCCACGCCCGCCGGCCGGCCGAGGTGTAGAGCTGGAGTTCTTTGGGCTTGTTGTCGAGCTGGTTGATCCGGTCGAGGTTGACCGGGATGCCGACCGACTGGTTCGGCTGGTAGTGCGGGGCCAGGGCGGCCGGGTCCTGGGCGGACGCCAGCCCGGCCGCCAGGGCGGCGGCCAACCCCAGCGCCAGGCCTCCGGCCTTCCGCCGCCCCACGGTCGCGCCTCCGTTCGCCGGCCGATGCCCCCTCGGAGGATCGGCCGGCCGGGGCCGGGGACTTGAGGGGCAAAGACTGGCCCGCAGATGACGCAGACTTCGGCGCGGATGAGATCAGATCGAAATCATGAATTTGATTTGATCCGGCCTCATCTGCGCCGAAGTCTGCGTCATCTGCGGGCCAGTCCTCTCCTTCTAACTTGCGGTGGCGGCGGCCCGGGGACCGTTCACCGGATTCGTCGGCGGCTTCGTACCCGGGAACAGCAGCCGGGCCACTAGCCCCGACACCCCGGGGATGTAGGCCACCAGCCGGACCAGCCGCAACAGCCGGAGCGACCCGAATAGCTTGCCGACGGCCGCCGGGCCGGCGACGGTCGAGCCGTCCGCCGCCGTCAGGACCGGCAACGCCTTGCCCTTGCCCGGCTCGACGGCCACCTGGGCGTCGATGTCGGCCGCCGCGACGACCGCCGCCGCCCGGGCCTGCCGCGCGTCGGCGGAGTCGAACCCGAACCCGAGCTTCGGCAGCCCCGGCCCGCCCCGCAGCCGGTCCCGGATCACCCCGGCCGGGAAGAACACCAGGAGCATCGTCATCATCAAGAGCTCGAACAGGTTCAGCCCCATCAGCACCCCGATCCCGGCGTGCAGCAGCACCCCCATCCAGACCATCAGCGGCCGCAGCCGGGTCCAGACCAGGAACGGGAAGGCGACCTCCAGCCCCCAGGTGAACCACACCCCGAACGCGGTGGCCGCGTGGTACACCGGCTTGATCGACGCCACCCCCCGGAACGCGGCCTCGAACCAGTCGTACCGCAGGAGGGTGAACTCCGGGTTGACCATCACGTCCCAGATGGCGTTCCCGCTCCACCACCCCGGCCCCTTCAGCTTGGACAGCCCGGCGGCCAGGTAGATGAAGCAGAAGTGGACCTGGATCAGCCGGATGCCCAGGTTGGCCCCGCTCGACGGCGGCGGGCGGTCGAGGAACGCCCGGGTCGGGCCGTCGATCCGGCCGCACCGGCGGAGGCTGGCCCGGGCCGCCCGGTACCGGGCGACCAGCCGGTCGACCGACAGGGCCGCCCCGCTGTTCCCGACCACCAGGTAGACCAGGAGGATGTTCATCATCGTGTCCATGCCGAACAGGATCTGGTTCGTCCGGTGCAGGTACCCGACGACCGCGATCCAGGTCAGCACCCCGGTCACCCGGGTGAAGGCGCCGACGGTGAACAGGGCCATGACGAGCAGCACGAGGGCGTGGACGGCCGCCATCGCGGTCGGGTCGGTGACGTGGAACCAGGCCGACACCAGGACGTGCCCCTGCCCCTGGACGAACCGCGGGTCGGCGTTCCAGTGCCCCAGGTACTCGGTCAGCCGCTCCCGCTCGGCCGGGTCCTCCGGCAGGGCGAGGGTGAACTGGACGAGCGCCCGCCGCTGCTCCGGGCCCAGCTCCATCAGGTGGGCCAGGACGTACCGGGCGTCGGTCGGGTCGGGCGGGAGGACGGCCAGGAAGGCGGTCAGGTCGGCCGCCACCACCTCCCGCTCGGCCGGCGGGAGGGCGAGCAGGAAGTCCGGGATGACCGGGATCGACTGCCGGGTTTCGTGCGGCTTGTCCGCGTACACGTGCTGCCCTTCGTCGGCGTAGGCGAACTGCTGCCGCCCGCCCCGCAGGGCGGCCAGCATCCGGGGCCGGTCGTCCGGGCCGAGCATCTTGGCCAGCCGCTCGGCGAAGGTCAGCCCGGCCAGGGTGTCCCCGTTCTCCAGCCGGGTAAGCCGGTCGAGGTACCGGAGGGCCCGGGCCCGGGCCTCGGACCCCTCGGGCAGGGACCGGATGAACCGGAGGACGGCCTCCTTGCGGTGGGGGAACTCGGGCACCCGGGCCCCCACCTGGTCGGACTCGTCCCAGTTCCAGAACGACGGCAGGTAGTGCGGGTACTCGTGCCGCTCCCGGTCGATGTACCGGACCCCGTACCACCCGTACTTCCCGAAGAACGCCTGGAGGTCCAGGCTGTACGTCAGGTGGATGTACAGCAGGAGCAGCCCGGTCACGACCCGGATGAACCCGAGGGTGGTCGGGTCGGACGGGGCGAACCAGAAGTCCGCCCACCGCCGGCGGAAGGTCCGGGCGGGTGCGGTCGGGGTCGGGGTCGGGGTCGGGGTCATGGCGGCGCTCCTGCCTGGGACCAGTTTCGAGTTTTCGAGTTTGAAGTTTCGAGTCGACCACCCGAAACCCCGACCCCGAAACCCTGAATGCGAACGTGGCGATGCCCGCCTCGTAAGGCCTGCCGGGTCGCCCAGCCGCCCACCAACTTGAAACTTCAAACCCGAAACCCGAAACTCGTTACCGGAGCCGGTCCCAGTCGAACTCCAGCCCGGCGTGGTTGGACAGGTAGTCGGTGTAGTCCTTCCCGCCCGGGGCCGGGTTGGCCCGGGGGACGACCGGGAGCATCCAGTACAAGAGCGGCTCCTGGGGGTTGACCAGCCGGCCGCGGACATCGAACTCGCCCAGGAAGAACGGCCGGTAGGTGCTCGGGTGGTACGGGTCGATGGCCCGGCCCCCGGGCATCCCCTTCCCGGTCAGCTCGTGGACGCTCAGGGTCCGGTGCTCCAGCCGGTACAGCTTCACCGTGGTCCGGCCGGCCGCGTCCTGGTCCGGGGTCTGCTCCCAGATCAGGTGCTGGGCGTAGGCCGGCAGCACGTACCGGGTGACCTCCGGGGTCGGCAGCTTGTACTCGGACGCCCCGCCGTCGGCCGAGACGATCGGGTAGTACGGGTCGCTCCCGGGGGTGGCCAGCCGCAGCCGCCGCTCCTGCATCTCCCCCTTCTCGAACATCTGCGGGACCAGCGGGCTGTACGCCCCCCGGGCCACCTGCTCGGTCAGGCAGAGCCGCCGGTAGTAGGTCAGCCCCATCGGGTCGCGGATGTCGGCCGGGCGGGTCGGCAGGACCACCCACCGGGTGTCGTACTTCTTCCGCCGCACCCCGTCGGCCGTCACCTCCTCCCCGACCTCGGTCTTGACCAGGCAGGCCAAGAGCGACGCCGGCCCCGGCTCCGGGGAGTAGAAGTGGTAGGCGTTGCGGAGGTAGAGGAACTGGAGGTACGGGTTGTAGACCCGGTGGTACACCTGCTCGACCAGCCACGGGGTCGGGTTCGGGCTGACGGTCGCCAGGAAGATGCCGGCGAAGTGGAACAGGATGTACGCCGAGACGACGCCCAGCCGCCACCCCGGGGGGAGCAGCCGGAGCAGCCCGAGGGCGACCGCCACCCCGGCGGCGACCGCGAACAGGAACCGGAACGAGTCCCAGTGGGGCGGGGTGCCGAAATAGGCCAGCCCGGCCGTCGCCGCCCCGATCGCCCACGCCTGCCACCGGTCCGGCCGGAACGACACGGCCAGCCCGGCCGTCACCGCACCGGCGAACACCAGCAACAGCCGGGCGGTGTTGGCCACCCACGGCAGCTCGCCGGCGGCCGCGGCGACCAGGCCGACGGCGGCGGCCGCCGCGGCCATCCCGGCCCCGGCCAGCCCGACCGCCCGGGCCGTCTCCCAGGCGACCGGGGGCAGTACGTCCGCGGGGGTGGGGGGTGTTGCGTCCCGGTCCATGACGGCTTCTCGGAGTTGTTGGGTCACAGGCCGGGAGGCCTGGGCCACCGGAAGAGCGGCTGGGCGGCACAGGCCTCCCGGCCTGTGCGGCGTTCGGCCGGCCCCCGTAACCATAACCGATCGGCCGGGGCCGACGAAGGGATAACCGCCACCGGGGCGGGGCCGGTGGCCCCCCGGACCGGCCGGTCGGTCGCCGCCGGCGCGGTCGGCCGGGTCTGCCCGACCCGGCCGACCGCGCCGGCCGCGCCAGGCCGACCGCGGGCGGCGGGTTTTCCGGCCTTCGTTGGGAAAAGACTCGCGTCCGCCCGGCCGGGGCGTGGTACATCTCTTGGACGCGGCCGGGGCGGGGGTCGGGTTATACCGCCGGGCCGGTCGGGCGGAGGGCCGGGAACGGCCGGGGTTCGTGTTGACGGGGTTCGGGCCCCGGCTTAACATCGACTGCGTAGGTTACCGCAACGGCGTCAGTTTATCCAGGCTACCTACATTCCCAGTCCGACCGGCTTCCACGCCACCCCCGGCCCCGGCCGCGGGGCCGGGCGAAGCGCGTTCCACCCCGGGAGGTCCGGGGGCGTCACAACTCGGAGGTGCAGGCGCGATGTACAGCATGGTGTTGATGGCCGCGATGGCCCCGGCGGGGGACACCGCCGGGTTCGGCAAGAAGGGGAACGGGTGCGACGGCGGGGCCGGCTGCACCGGGTCGGTGGTGTACGACGGCGGGGCCGGGTGCAACGGCGGGAAGAACCACTTCCTCGGCGGCGGCCGGGGCGGCTGCAGCGGCGGCATGATCTTCGGCGGCCGGGGCAGCGGGTGCAACGGCGGCGGCGGGGGGTTCTTCCACGGCGGCGGCCGGGGCAACGGGTGCAACGGCGGCGGGCTGTTCGGCAAGCATCGGGACGGAAACGGGTGCCACGGCGGCGGGAGCGGCTGCCACGGCGGCGGGGTGGTCTACGCGGCCCCGGCCATGAGCGAGTGCGCCCCGGGGGCCGCGGTGCCCACCACCACCGCCGCCCCGGAGGCGATGCCGAAGGTCGAGGAGAAGAAGCCGGCGACCACGACCACCCCGGAGACCCCGAAGACCGGGACCCCGAAGACCGAGACCCCGAAGACCGGGAACTGAGGCCGCCGGCCGCAGGACCGACGCGCGGGGGGCCGATCCCGGCCCCCCGTTCCCATTTCGGGTCCGGTGGCACGGGCCACCGGGACCGCGTCACCCCCCCGCCAGGTCGTGTCTCAGTTTCTACCTGCGGGGCAGGCGAGCCGGGAGCGGGGGCGCCCGGGGGTCCCGGACACCCGGCGCTCACGCGCCCGGCTCGCCCGAACTGAGACACCACCCCCCGCCAACTCGCCTCTCGGCGTCCACCCGGGTGCGGTATAATTCGGGGCCGGCCGGGCCGCGACCGCCCCGGCCGCCCGCAGGCGGGGCCAGGCGTCATGGGGTTGTCGTTCGTCCGGCCGCCGGTGGCCGACCTGTTGTTCCGGCTGTACGACCGGCCGGTCCACCCGGAGCTGTTCGACGTGCTGGCCGCCCGCCGGGCCGAGCAGCCGGGGTACGCGGTGACGGTCCGGATTACCCCGACCGGGCACGTCCTGACCTGGACCGACGGGGCGGTGACGCTGTGCGAGGTGACGGCGGCGGCCGGGCAGGAGTTGCCGGGCGGGGGCCGGCTGGCCCACCGGTTCGGGGGCGGTCGGGGCGGCCGGTGCGAGGTCCGGGGGGTGCGGTATCAGGTCGGGTCGCACGTCGAGGTGCTGCCGCCCGAGCAGTTCGCGGCGGTCCACGAGGAGCTGCTGGCGGACGGGGCCCGGAAGGGGTTCGTGTGCCACTTCCGGCCGGGCAACCGGCTCGGGCTGTCGCCCCTGGGGGTGGTGATCGCCGAGGCCCTGCCCCGGGGCCTGAGCGTCAACGCCTTCCACACCTTCCCGGACGAACTGGCCGTCGTCAAAACCCAGTCACTGATCGAGCGGGTGTAGCCCTCAGTCGTAGTTCGTGTCGGCCTCCCCGCCGGCCCGGGTGGCGAGTGCGGGCATCACCCGGTCGGCCGCGTAGCTCAGGAACCGGACCCCGCCGTCGCAGAAGGCGAAGTTGGCCCCGCCGGGGTGGGGCGACCAGTAGTGGAACGCCCCGCACGGGTCGTCGGGCCGGCTCGGGCCGAACCCGAACGGCCCCGGCCCGCAGTCCCGGTAGAGGGGATACAGCGACCGGTTCCGCTCCCGGGCGCCGATGGTCGAGTCGAGCGTCCCCAGCCCGTCCTGGCCCGACCCGACGTACCACCACCCATACCGCAGGTCCGTACTCGGCGGCCGCTCGCCGGCGAAGAGGGTGTTCGACGCCCCGTCCACGACGTGCGTTATCGCGGTCTTCGACCCGGCATACAGGACCCCGTCCCGCAGCCCGCCGCGGGTGCCGGCGTTGCCCAGGTACGACATGGCCGCCACCCGCCGGGTCCCGTCGATCGTCCAGGCGGTCCCGACCCGCCAGTCGCTCGGGCAGCCGAACGCCGCCATCACCCGGTCCTGGAGCGAGTGCGGGCGGCCGACGAACGGGTCCCGCGCGGCCGCGTAGTCGGCCTCGGCGACCCGCCAGAGGGTGTCCTGTTCGAGGTACGGGAGGAGCTGCACGTCCCACTGGAGGTACGGCATCGGCTCGGGCCGGGGGACCGGGCGGATGCCCGGGGGGAACGCCCCGGCGGCGTCGTGGTGGAGGTGGGCGGCCAGGACGATCTGCTTGAGGTTGTTCTGGCACTGGGTCCGGGCGGCCGCGGCCCGGACCTTCTGGACCGCCGGCAGGAGCAAGCCGATCAGGACGGCGACGATGGCGATCACCACCAGCAGCTCGATCAGGGTGTAAGCCCGGCGGGTCATCGGGTCAGGCCCCGGCGAGCTGCCGGCGGCGGACGGCCCGGGCCACGAGCACCCCGCCGACGACCGCCAGCACCCCGCCCCCCAGGTAGTACGGCCGCCGCCGGCCCGGCTCGGGGGTGTCCGGGACCGGCGGTTCGCTATTAATCAGATGGTAGTACGCTTCGAGGGACCGTTGCCCCCGGGTACGGGTCGGGTCGACCTTCTCGCCGTCCCAGGTCGGCTGGTCCTCCAGCCTCTTAATCTCCGGGTATTCGATCGGGGTTCCTTCCGGCAGGCCCATCCCCTTGAAGGTGAACACCTCGGCCGGGATCGGTTGGTTGATCTCGGCCGTTTCGACATCGAGCTTCTGGTCGAGCACGACCACCCCGTCGATGGTTCGCCGGTAGTGGACAGAGGTCGGGAACCAGATGTCCGTCCCCTTTGCCTTGGCGTACTCAATTGATGTTTCGTGGCTCGCCGGTGCAGCCGGTGCCACCATTTCGTACCGCACCGGGTTCATGCCCAGATCGGGGCAAAGCCAGCAAGTCATCCCGCCCCCGCGGGCGGTCGGGAGGTGAAACCGGACGGTTGAACGGCCACCCCGGCTGGATGGCTCAGCGACGACCCCCGGGGTCGTCTTGAACAGCAGTAGTGTCGCGTCGGGTGTCTTTCGCTGGTACTCCGCCAAACTGCCGTCGAGGAGGCCAAGCTCTGCCCAATTAATCCTGAAGCGATCCTGCTTATCGAACGTGTCATCGATCAGATAAAACTGGACCGGGGAGATCGAGTCGGGGTTAATCGATGTGCTGATCGCGTACCCCCGCCGTTCGCAGTTTCGACACAGGATTCGTCGGCGGCCGACCCCCACGGTGTCCCAGGTACTCTCCACGGTGGTGTAGTCTGTCCGCACGCGTTCGCCCTGTCGCCAGACTTCGTACAAGGCCGTGGTGGTTTCGACCTTCTCCGGTTCGCGGGAGTTCGAGACCAGCCGTAGGGAACTACGGACGACCAGGTGGTAGCTTCGGACGCCCGAGCGAGAGGCCCGGGCTTGGTCGAGGATCATGCCCGCGTCGAGCGACGGGGTACCGGCGGGACTACCAGCCAGTATGAGAAGCAGTGGTGTAGAATACATCCGGCTTCACGCCCTCTTGAGCACCACGGTAAGGTCGAGAAGGTCGGCAAATGGGTGGAAGTCGCGAATGCCTAGACCACCCAGGAATTCAACCGACTACACACGCCGCCGAGGTCTTGGTCTGCTCTGGAATCGTCTTCGGACTCCCTGCGGGATCACACATAAACAGATCGAACAGAGGATCGTAGTGCTCGACGCAGTTGTCCTGATCGACACACGGGGCCTCGACCGGAACCACCTTGCCGTCCTTCATCGTGGTCGCGCCGACGCACTTCGCGTAGAGTTGCGGCAGCGGGGGCGGCGTCGATTGGCAGCCGAAATCCCCGTTATAGACCTTGGTGAAGACAAACCCCCCGCCGCATCTCCAGTACGGGAATTTGTAGTATATGTTGTTGCTACAACTCCCCACCTTCTGGTTATTACACGGGATATTCTTCGGCGTATCGAAGGCCACACAGTCGTCGGCGTTCGTCTTCTGCCCCTGGATGATCCCGAACACCACGGACGCGAACAAGACCGGCCCGGCGACCCGACAGGTGATTTTCCGCATGGCCCGACTCCTCGTGCGTAGGGGTTAAGGGGGAGTAGAACTACGGGTTCGCGCGAACGTAAATCGTCACCGACTCGGCCCCGGCCATGTCCGTCGCCACGGTCACGGCCAGTCGCCCTGACTCCCAGCCGGGCTGGGACGGGTCGAACGTCACGGTCAGCGACCGGCCGTCCGGATCGATCGTGGTCGCCAGCGAGGGGTGGTTGGCCCCGGACCCGGTCAGTCGGAACGGGCGGCCGTCCCGCGCCCGGAACACGACCCGCTCGGGCCGCTTCGAGCGGTCCAGTTCGATCACCTCGCGGTCCGGCTCGACCGGTAGCACCATCCGGGCGGACACCCGGGCTCGCAGGTGTTCGGTCCGGTCGCCGATCTTGCAAACCGGCACGACGGTTTCCGAAATCCGCCCGTGCTTGCCGGCCACCCGCCACATCACCGTCAACGTCGCCGTCCCGCCGGCGGGGATGGTTTGCGGCTCGACGGCCGCGCTGGCGCACGAGCAGCCCTTCATCACCGACACCACCTCGGCCGGCTGGTCGTAGGTGTTGGTGATCTCGAACCGGGCGGTCAGGTCGTCGGGCGAGGTGACTTCGCCGAAGTCGTGGGCCGCCGGCGTCACGGTCAGGGCCGGTTCCGGCCGCTCAACCGAGGTCGCCGGGGTCCGGGCAGCGGCGACGAAGAGGTAGCCCGCGGCGAGCAGGGAGAGGAGACCGATGACCGCTTGGAGGCACCGCATGGCAACGCTCCAGGCCCACGTCTGGTGACATGTGAGCCGAAGCGGCCAAGCGTGTCAAGAAGAAAATTCGGGGGGGGGTGAGACGGTTGGAGGCATCACCCGTGGCGGTCGAGTTCGGCGAAGAGTTGGGCCAGCGGCAGGGTGAACCCGGGCAGGACCGGCTCGCCCGACAGGGTGTCGGCGGCCGTCAGGTCGGCGAACTGCTCGGGGTTAGTATACACCCGGACGGTCCGCTGCCGCGGGTCCACCTCCCAGACCAGCCGGACCCCGGCCCGGAAGTACTCGCCCCGCTTCCGGTCCATCTCCGCCCGGGTGTTGCTCGGCGACAGGACTTCGACCACCAAGTCCGGCGACAAGAGGGGGATCGGGTCTTCGGACCGGCGGCGGCCGGGCGACCGGTCCCACGACACGAACGCGATGTCCGGCCCGCGGACCCGCCCGCCGTCCAGCTCGTAGAAGCCGGCCTCGCCGGTCATCCAGCCGAGGTTGCGGTCCGTCACGAAGTTGTTCAAGAACCGCCCGAACGAGAACGCGAAGAACGACTCCTCGTTGCCCACGGCCTTCTCCACGAGGGTGCCGTCGATCAACTCGCAGTGGTCGTTGTCGGGCTTGAGCAGGTCGGCGATGGTCGCGGTGCCCGGCGGCGGGATCAGCCGGACCCGGGCCGGGTCGATGTCCCCGAGTTCGCGTAGCAGGTCCCGCAAGGTCCGCGGCCTAGCGGCGACCGGCGGTTTTGCGGTCGCCGGCGGGTCTTCGAGGAGTGTACTCATACCCGCAGTCTACCCTGCGGCCGGCGGCCGGGGAAGGCGCGTCACCCGGCGGCCGCCCGGGACGCCCGCAGCCGGTCGCCGGCCTGGGCCAGGATGTGGTGGGCCACCTGGTTGGCGTTGTACCCCCCGGGCAGCCGGATCAAGGGCTTGTCGTAGGCCTCGCAGTACGACTTGACCCCGTCGTAGTCGTGGTTCGACCAGCGGATCGCCAGCACCACCACCGCCACCTCCGGCCGGGCGATGTCCGGCTCGAAGACGGTGAACGAGGTGTGGTCCGGGGTGCATACCCAGCGGATGTCGGCCAGCCCGAACGCCCGGCACAGGGCCGCCTTGTGCTGCTGCCGGGCCTGCCCGCCGATCAACACCAGCTCCCGCCCCTGCAACAGGTCCGCCACCTCGGCCACCTCGGCCGACGGCCGGGACGACCGGGCCGCCGGCTCGGCCTCCGGCCGGGTCTCCAGGTACCGGTCGACCTCCCGCAGGACCAGCCCGACCGCCGCCGGCGGGGGCGGGTCGTCCGGGATGTCCTCCAGCACCGGCAGCAGGAGGTCCCGCAGCTCGGCGTTCGACGCCGGCAGCCCGCCGGCCACCAGCTCGTCCACCAGCTCGAACACCCGGGGCCACTCCCCGGCCGCCCCGTCGCCCCCCTCCCGGAGCTTGCCGACCTTGAACTTGAGGTTCTTCAGGGCCTTCTGCCGGGCCTTGTCCCGGTCCCCGACGGCCCGGAACAGGGCCGCCTGCTCCTGCACCCGGCGGCTGACGTCCGGCCAGGACTCCGGCTTGGCCCGGTCCTCCCGCTTGAGGAACTTGGGGACGAACACCTGCCGGTCCCGGGCGACCGACCGGACGTGGGCGAACAGTTGCACCTGGTCGTAGTCGGTCTTCACGTCCCGGACGTCGGCGACCGCGTACAGCAGGGTGGACTGGGCCTCGGCGGCCAGCCCGAGGACCCGGCCGGCGTGCCGGTCGGCCAGCGGCCCGGTCGCCTCCTCCCAGGCGTGGAGCATCAGGGCGGCGTCGGCGGCCACCGCGAACGCCCCGGCCAGGTCGTCCCAGGCCCGCGGCAGGGCGACCACCGGGTCCCG
>JAIEQN010001173.1 GCA_019747685.1 Gemmataceae bacterium | reverse complement strand
CGCGGCCCGCCCGTCTGGGGGTTGGTCGGCGGCGGGGCGGCCTGAGGGTCGGCATACGGGATCGTGGCGGGCGGCCCGGCGGGCGTCGTCGGGGCCGCCGGGTAGGGGTCGAACTGCGGGGCCGGGGCCGACGGGACCAGCCCGCCCTGGCACGACAGCCCGCCGTGGAACACCGGGGTGTAGCTGACCGCCGGCCCGCCGAAGCACGAGTAGGCCATCGACCCGGAGCACCCGTACCCCGACCCCATGCACGAGTACGACCCGGAGCACCCGTAGGACCGGGCGAACCCCCCGCCGCAGCACCCGCCCCGGTCGAACAGCCGGCGGACCCGCTCGCCGCTGAACAGCCCGCCCCCCCCGCAGCACCCGGCGGCGTAGCTGCTGGCCCCGGAGCAGCCGCCGCCCGAGCAGGCGTACCGGACGGCCCCGCCGCCGCCGCAGCCGGAGCAGTTGCCGCGGCCGAACAGGTCGCGGAAGTAGCCGTTGAACCCGGGGGCGTCCGGGGTGGCGGTCAGGGCGGACATCATCACCAGGCTGTACATCGCGGTCGCCCCGGGCGGAGGAGTTGGGCAGGCTGCGGCCCCTACGAAGCCACGATAAACCCCGCCGGCCGGGTGGACCAAACCGACTTGAGCCGAACCCGGACAAACTTCCCGCCCGCCGGGGTCGGCTCCCGCACGACACGCGGGCCGGCTATAATCCGCACATCCGGCCGGGGGCCGGGGCAACCCCTCCCCCGGCCCCTCCCCTAGGAAGGGAGGGGTGTCAGACCGTGCGGCCCTCTTTCCCCCCTCCCTTCCTAGGGGAGGGGCCGGGGGAGGGGTCCTCCGAGGCACACATGCCGTTGCGGAACCTGGCCTGGCTGGTGGGGGTGCCGGCGGCCGTGCTGGTCGGGCTGGCCATCGCCTCCAGCGCCCCGGCCCCGGACAAGGACTACCGGCTGGTCCGGCAGATCGTCGACGTGCTGGCCGAGGTCGACGCCCACTACGTCCGGGAGCTGTCCGACGCCGACCGCCAGAAGCTGGTCGAGGACATGATCAACGGCGGGCTGCACCAGCTCGACCCGCACTCCGAGTACCTCAACGCCGACGACCTGAAGCAGTTCGAGACGAGCAGCGAGGGGACCTACGGCGGGGTCGGCATCACCCTCGGGGTCGACCCGAAGACCCGGCTCCTGAAGGTCGCCACCCCGATGCCCGGCGGCCCGGCCTACGAGGCGGGCCTCGTGGCCGACGACCTGATCGTCCGGGTCGGCGACCAGTCGACCGAGAACATGACCATCGACAAGGCCCGGGAGCTGATCACCGGCCCGGTCGGCACCCCGGTGACGCTGACCCTGCGGCGGGACGGGCGGGCCCCGCCGGAGTGGGACGTGACCCTGGCCCGGGCCAAGATCGAGAGGCACCCGGTCGGCGGGCTGGCCCGGCGGAAGGAGGACCCGGCCCGGTGGGAGTGGTTCCCGAACCCGGCCGACAGGATCGCCGTCGTCCGGCTCAAGGGGTCGTTCAACGAGCTGACGGCCAAGGAGCTGCGGGCGGCGGTGGCCGAGATCGAGGCGGCCGGCGGCCGGGGCCTCGTCATCGACCTGCGGGACAACCCGGGCGGCCTCTTGAGCCAGGCGATCGAGGTGGCCGACCTGTTCCTGCCCGGCGGGCGGATCGTCAGCACCAAGGACCGGCGGGGGGGCGAGCGGGTCTTCTCGGCCAAGGCGGACGGGACGGTCTTCCAGCCGGAGCCGGGCAACCCCCGGCCGATGGCCGTGCTGGTGAACCGGAACACGGCCAGCGCCAGCGAGATCGTCGCGGCCGCGTTGCAGGACGCCGGCCGGGCGGTGGTGGTCGGCGAGCGGAGCTACGGGAAGGGGAGCGTGCAGAAGCTGCTGCGGCTCGCCGGGTCCGACCCGCCGGCCGCGGTCAAGCTGACCACCGAGACGTACTGGCGGCCGAGCGGGAAGAACATCCACCGCTACCCGGACGCCAAGGAGACGGACGAGTGGGGCGTCCGGCCGGACGCCGGGCTGGAGGTGCCGACCACCGAGGCCGAGCGGCTGCGGTATTTGCTGGAGATGATGAAGCTGGAGTACGTCGGCGGGAAGCCGGGGGCCGGCGGGGCGGCCCCGGCGACCATGCCGGTCCCGAAGGGGGCCGACGGCAAGCCGCTGGTCGACGACTCCAAGGCGTTCGACGACCGGGTGCTGAACAAGGCGGTCGAGGTGCTGCGGGAGAGGATGAAGGGGTAGGTCTGGTAGGGTGGGCGGAGGCGGTCCGCAGGACCGCCGGGGCCCACGGTTTCACCCACACCTCCCCGCGTGGGCCTCGGCCCGCCGGCGGCGGACCTCCGCCCACCCTACGGGAGCGGGCCGTGGCCGACCTCGCCGTCCTCCACGAGGACATCTACCTCCTCGCGGTGAACAAGCCGGCCCCGCTGCTGACCCAGGCCCCGCCGGGGGTGCCGAGCCTCGAAGGCTTGGTCAAGGCGTACCTCAAGACGAAACACGCCAAGCCCGGCGGGGTCTACCTCGGCATCCCCCACCGGCTCGACCGGCCGGTGTCCGGCGTCGTGGTGTTCGCCCGGAACACCAAGGCCGCCCGGCGGATTCACGCCCAGTTTCAAGAGCGGACGGTCCGCAAGGTCTATTGGGCGGCGGTGGCCGGGGCGGTGACGCCCGAGGCCGGCGTGTGGGAGGACTGGGTGCGGAAGATCGCCGGGGAGGCCCGGACCGTCCGGGCCGCCGAGGGTGAACCGGGGGCCAAGCTCGCCACCCTGGCCTACCGGGTGGTCCGGACGTTGCCCGGCGACGCGACGTTGATCGAGTTCGAGCCGCTGACCGGGCGGATGCACCAGCTCCGGGTGCAGGCGGCGTGGCGGGGCCACCCCGTCCTCGGCGACATCACCTACGGGTCGGACCGGCCGTTCGGCCCGCCGGCGGAACTCCCGCGGGACCGGGTGATCGCCCTGCACGCCCGGCGGCTGACGATCTCGCACCCGAGTACGAAGGAACCACTGACCCTGGAAGCCCCGCTGCCGGCGTACTGGGAGGCGGTGACGGGTGGGTCCTGATCGGCCGGCCGTTATTCCGATCGGGATTTGTTCGGCCGCAAACGGATTCGTCAGGCCCCAAACCGATTCGTCAGGTGTGGGGTGTGTGTCCGGGCTGGAACCATCCGGGGTGCCGATGACCGCCGACGCCCTACTGGCCGAGACGTTCCGCCGGTCCGACCAGCTCCTGCTGGCCTGGGCCGTCCACTCGGCGGTGGCCGTCGCCGTCCTCGGGCTGGTCCTCGGCGTCCCGGCGATCCGGGCCGACCGGTCCGCCCGCCGGGCGCTGGCCGGGGTGTTCGCCTTCCTGGCGGTCGCCAACCTGGAGGCGATGCTCTGGGTGCTGAAGCAGTGGCGGGCGGTGTTCGCCGCCCTCGACGACTCGGCCGGGTGGGCGCTGTTCCCCGGCCGGCTCGACCTCGCCGAGGTGGCGGCCGCCCCGCCGGCCGTGTGGGTCGTCCCGTTCCACCTGGCCCTGGACGCCGCGGTCGTCTGGGTCGCCCTCCGGCCCGGCCGGGCGTACCATCACCGTGCCGGCCCGCCCCCGGCCCCGTCCCCGTCAGGAGCTGCCTCCCATGCCGACCCGCCGTGACGTGCTCCGGGCCACCGCCGCCGGGGCGGCCACCCTCGCCGCCCCCCGGCTCGCCCTCGGGGCCGACGACAAGAAGTTCACCCTGCCCAAGCTCCCCTACGCCTACGACTTCCTGGACCCGGTCATCGACGCCGAGACGATGACCATCCACCACACCAAGCACCACCAGGCCTACGTCGACAACCTGAACAAGGCCCTGGAGAAGGCCCCGGAGTGGCAGGGCAAGCCGGTCGAGGAGGTCTTGCGGAACCTGGGCAAGCTGCCGAAGGACATCCAGACGGCCGTGCGGAACAACGGCGGCGGCCACCTGAACCACTCCCAGTTCTGGACGATGATGACCAAGCCGGGGGCGTCGGCCGGGCCGGCGGGCGAGCTGGCCAAGGCGATCGACGCCAGCTTCGGCAACCTCGACGGGTTCAAGAAGGCGTTCGCGGCGGCCGCCCAGACCCGGTTCGGCAGCGGCTGGGCGTGGCTGGTGGTCGGGGCCGACAACCCGCTGGCCGTCGTCAGCACCGCCAACCAGGACCCGCCGCTGTTGGAGGGCAAGTCGCCGGTGCTGGGCGTCGACGTGTGGGAGCACGCCTACTACCTGAAGTACCGGAACGCCCGGCCGAAGTACGTCGAGGAGTGGTTCAAGGTGATCAACTGGGACACCGCCGCCGACCTGTACGCCAAGGCAAAAAAGGGGTAAGCCCGGACTCACCACAAAGGCACGGGGATCACACGAAGGGTCACGAAGAAGACGGAAATCATCATCTTCGTCTTCTCGGTGGCCCTCCGTGTGATCCCCGTGCCTTTGTGGTGAATCCTCCTACTCCAGCCCCGGGACGGCCACCAGCAGCCCGAACCCGTTGACCGTCAGGGCCAAGCCGACCCCGGCCAGGGCCAGGCTGGCGACGAACGCCCACCGCCGGCCGGACAGCATGGCCACCGACGCCAGCACGATCGCCACCTGCAACGTCACCTCGGCGAAGTCGAAGTACGGGTCCCGGCGGGCGGCCGTGTCCCGCTCCCGCTCCTTCGCCTCGGCCTCGGCCCGGATCTCCTCCTTCTCCAGCCGGTACTTCTCCGCCCGGGCCCGGTACTTCTCCCGGACCGCGTCCACCCGGGTGCGGTCGGCCGGCGGCCGGACCTCGGCGTCCAGCTCCAGCTTCTCGGCCTCCAGCAGGTACAGGTTCTCCCGGATCACCTTGGCCTGGTAGTAGGCCCACAGGTTGGTGGCCTTCTGCTGGGCCATCATCATCTCCTTGGCGGCGTTGCTCCCGCCCAGGGCGGCGACCGCCAGCCCGACCGCGTACACGGCCACGAACAGGGCCACCCGCCGGGCGAACGGGTCGGCCGCCTTCTCGGCCGTCTCGTGCGGGTCGGGGATTTCGACTTCGGCCATCGGGGCACCTCGGGGCGGGGTTACGCCCGGCGGGCCCAGCGGAGCTTGGCCGACCGGGACCGGGGGTTGGTCTTCCGCTCGTCGAAGGTGGGACGGATCGCTTCCGGCGAGACGGCCGCGTAGACGCCGGCCCGCAGCCCGTCCCGGAAGGCGGCCTTCACCAGCCGGTCCTCGCCACTGTGGAAGCTGATGACGGCCGCGGTCCCGCCGGGGTTGAGGATGTCGGGGAGTACGCGGAGCAACTGTTGCAGGTTGGCCAGCTCGCGGTTGGCCAGGATGCGGAGGGCCTGGAACACCCGGGCGACCGGGGCCAGCCGCTGCTTCCGCTCCGGCGGGGCGGTCGGGGTCCGGTCGATGATGACGGGGGCGGCCGCCTCGATCAGCTCCCGCAGCTCGGCCGTCCGTTCGAGCGGCTTCGCCGCTCGTCGTGCGACGACCGCCGCGGCGACGGCGTCGGCATGTGGTTCGTCCCCGAGGTCGCGGAACGCGGCCGCGAGGTCATCGGGGGGGAGGGTGTTCAGCAACTCGGCGGCGGTCCGCCCGCGGGACGGGTCCATCCGCATGTCCAGCGGCCCGTCCCGCATGTAGCTGAACCCCCGGCCGCGGTCGTCCACCTGCATGGACGACAACCCGAGGTCGGCCACGAGCCCGTCCACGCCGGTCACGCCCTCCGCCGCGAGGACGTGCGGCAGCCCGGCGAAGTTGGCGTGGTGGAGGGCGAACAGCCCGCCGGCCGCCTCCAGCTTGGCGCGGGCCGGTTCGAAGTTCGCCGGGTCGAGGTCGGTGGCGATGAGCAGGCCGTCGGGCGAGACGAGCTTGAGGAGTTCGGCCGCGTGGCCGGCGAACCCGAGGGTGCAGTCGGCGACGGCCTGACCCGGCTTGGGGTCGAGGGCGGCGAGGACTTCGGCGAGGAGGACCGGGCGGTGCTCGCCGGCGGCGGTGGACCGGCGGACCCGCTTCCGCCAGAACGGCCGCCGCTTCTTCTTCGGGGGGTCGGGCTGGTCGGCCATCCCACCATCATAGGCGAGCGGGGGGCGTGAGCCCCCTGCTGCCGGCCGGTTGCCGCTACGGCAGTAGGTCGCTCACCCGGATGGTGGCGGCCGGGGCGGCGAGCGGCGACACGGCGTCGTTCGGACCGAGGACGAGTTGGGTGCGGTAGGCCGTCGCCCCGAGGGTGGCCGGAAGCGGCTGGGGGTCGCGGAAGACGATCAGCCGCCGGCCCTCCAGGTCGAGCACCCAGTAATCCGGGACGCCGGCGGTGGCGTACCGCTCGGCCTTCTCGGCGGTGTCCATCTTTAGCGTGGTGTCGGACACCTCGACCACCAGGGCGGCCGTGGTGGGATGGTCCGGGTGCCCGCCGGGCCGGCCGGCCAGTACCGCCAAGTCCGGCATCGGGTTGTTCGTGGCGTCGAGGTGGATCGGCAACTGGGACCGGAACCGCCACCCGACCCCGAACGCCGCCCGGACGGCCTCGATGAGCATCTCCAGGGCGTTCGCGTGCGGCGGGTTCATCGGCCCCTGCTCCAGAATGACCCCGTCGAGGAGGAACGGCCGCCGGCCGGCGAACCACCCGGCCTCGTTCATCTGGTCGAACTCGGCGGCGGTCCACTTCCGGGGCTGGGGCAGGACGGTCGACGGCCGCCACGGCGGCGGTGCGGGAACGGCGATCGCGGCCATGCGGGACCCTCCTTCGCCGGGAGCTTACCGTCAGGACTTGTCCAGCACCAGATCGACCACCCAGCAGCCGCGGGCGTGCGGCCCCGGCCCGCGGAGGTGGCCGATGAGGTCCGGGTGGTCGCACCCGGCGTCTTCGAGGGCGTCGGCCAGGACGGGCGTGTGTGCGAAGTCCCGGCTCTCGTACATGCCGCGGGCCAGGGCCACGGCGGTGGAGGTCCGCCACTCGGGATCGAACACCACCGGCCGGAACGGGTTACCGAAGATGTCCTTCATCAGGGCCGCTTGGGGCCGGTCCTCGTCCGGGTGATCGCTACCGGCCGCCTCCAAGGCGTCCTGCAAGCAGTAACACGCCGAATCGAACTTCTCGTTTGGCCGGAACGGGTTGAAGAGGAGCATCCAGGCGGACGAGTAGGCGCAAGCGGGTGGTGATCGGTCGCCGGGCGGGTAAGGGCGCGCGTCCCACGGGAATGCGTCCCTCGTCCGGGCATAACCGCACCGGCCGTCGGCGAACGCTTCGGCCGCAGCGATCAGCCCGGCCACCCCGCCGGTGGCGTCGAGGTGGGCTACCCACCCGACCCATGCGCACATCGAGAGCCGCAACTGGCGGTCGAACCGGCCGGCCAGTAACTCGCCCGCCACGATCTCGATCAAGTCGCGGGCACTGTCGCACCCGTCCCAAAGTCGGCCACCGTCCCAGTTCGCGGGTCCCATCGTGCACCGCCGGAGGACGACCGGGCCGGCCGGGCCGGTCAGGTCCCAGACGCTGCTCAGCCGGACCTCGGCCCCGGGGCCGAGCCGGTCGAGTACCGCGTCCAGGTCGGCCGGCTCCTCGCCCAGCGCCCAGTCCGGCGCTGTGCCCATCCCCGGGAACCGCACCCCCACCAGCACCGGCGGCTTCTCGGCGAGCAGCCCGGCGGCGATGTCGGTGACAGACGGCGTGTTCATCGGCGGTCCTCACCCGGTGGCGGTCGCCTCGGCCCGCCGCTTGTCCAGGAACGCCCGCATCACCGGAACCAGTTCCTCGTCCTCCGCGTCGTACACCGCCTCCGTGCCCCCGCCCCGGGCGAGTTCGGCGAACATCAGCAGCCACTGGCCCAGCCGCACGTCCGGGTGCAGGGTGCTGAGTTCGCCGAGCAGGTCCAGAACCCGTTTCCGGTCGGCGGTCATGGCAGGGTGTCTCCGACGGTCGGAAGGGCCGAGTAGTCGGCCGCCTTCGGCTCGGCCGTGACCTGGACCCGGATCAACGTTCCCGGCAGGTACTTCGCCACCCGGGTCGCCCGGGTGACGCCGTCCACCAGCTTCAGCCGGCCGTTCGGATCGCGGTGGACCCACGGGGCCGGCATCCCGGCGACCGACAGCCCGTGCAACGAGAGTTGCCGGGTCAGCTTGGCCGGGTCGGCCCCGGTCGGCCGGGTGGTGGGGAGGTGGAGCGTCCGCGGGTCCACGTCCAGGTACACGGCCACCCGCCACCCCCATCATACCCCGGCCAGTTTCGCGGTGATCGCCTCGGCATCATACACGCACCCGCCCCAGACGCCGCCGCTGGCGTTCTGCAAGGCCGCCCAAAGGCGGGTGTCGGCCGGCAGGGCCGGGTCCGGGGCGAGATCGGGACGCGGAAGGCGGCGGGCCAGCTCCGTCGTCCCCCAGTCCGGGCCGTGGACGCCGGAGGCGTCGCCGACCAGGTCGAGCGTCCCTTCCAGCTTCACCCGGTCGATGACGATGCGGATCAGGTCGCCGTCCCGGAGCTTCCCGAGCGGCCCGCCGGCCAGGGCTTCGGGGGAGACGTGGCCGATGCACGCCCCGGTCGACACGCCGCTGAACCGGGCGTCGGTGACGACCGCCACCTGCTTCCCCCACGCCAGGTACTTCAACGCGCTGGTGAGCTGGTACGTCTCCTCCATCCCGCTGCCGAGCGGCCCGCGGCAGCACAACACCAGCACGTCCCCGGCCACCACCCGGACCGGGCCGTCCCCCTTGATCGCCGCGATGGCCGCCTTCTCCGTCGTGAACACCTTCGCCGGGCCGACCTTCCGGTAGACCCCGTCCGCATCCACAACGGACGGGTCGATGGCGGTGGACTTGATGACCGACCCGTGCGGGGCCAGGTTCCCGACCGGGAACGTGACGGTACTCGTTAGCCCCCTAGACCTCGCCCGCTCGGGCGACATGATGACGGCGTCGGGATCGACCCCGTCCCGCTCCTTCAGCATCGCCCGGAACCGACCCCGCCGCTCGGACTTGGCCCAGGCGTCGAGGGCCGAGCCGAGGGTGTCGCCGGTCGCCGTCAGGGCGTCGAGGGCGAGCAGCCCGAGTTCCCGCAGGTGCAGCATCACCTCGGGGACGCCCCCCGCGAGGAACACCCGGACCGTCGGGTGCCCGACCGGGCCGTTCGGCAGGGCGTCCACCAGCCGCGGCACCCGCCGGTTGATCGCCGTCCAGTCGTCGATGGTGGGCCGCCTCACCCCGGCGTGGAAGGCCACCGCCGGGGTGTGCAGGAGCAGGTTCGTGCTGCCGCCGAACGCGGCGTGGACGGCCATCGCGTTGCGGACCGCGGCCTCGGTGACGATGTGCCGGGTGAACAGCCCGCGGTTCGACCGGTCGAGCAGGGCCGCGGCCGACCGCCGGGCCATGTCCAGCCACACCGGCTGGCCCGACGGCGACAGGGCCGAGTGCGGCAGGGCCAGCCCCAGCGCCTCGCCGACCACCTGCGACGTGGCCGCCGTCCCGAGGAACTGGCAGCCGCCGCCGGGCGACGCGCACGCATGACACCCGGCCTCGGCCGCCTGCTCCAGGGTGATCTCCCCGGCCGCGAACCGGGCCCCGATCGTCTGCACCTTGCCGGTGTCCTCGTCCCCCGCGTCGCCGGCCAGCATCACCCCGCCGGGCACCAGCACCGTCGGCAGGTCGTGCTGCGAGGCCAGGGCCATCATCATCGCCGGCAGCCCCTTGTCGCAGGTCGCCACCCCCAGGACGCCCGCCCGGGTCGGCAGGCTCCGCATCAGCCGACGCAAGACCTGCGAGGCGTCGTTCCGGTACGGCAGGCTGTCGTACATCCCGGCCGTCCCCTGGGTCCGGCCGTCGCACGGGTCGGTCACCGCCCCGGCGAACGGCACGCACCCCCGCCGGCCCAGCTCCTCGGCCGCCGCCTTCACCAGCAACCCGACCTCCCAGTGGCCGGAGTGATACCCCAGGGCGATCGGGGTGCCGTCGTCGGCCCGCAGCCCCCCGTGGGTGCTCAGGATCAGGAACTCTTTCCCGCCCAGCCGGGCCGGGTTCCACCCCATGCCGACGTTCTGGGTCCACCCGAACAGGTCGCCGCTCGGGGCGTGGCGGAGCAGCTCGGGCGTCAGCGGCAGCTTCCCGGCCGGCCCCTTCCGGGTGCTGACGAGGTCGAACACGGCCGGGTCGGACGGGGCGAACGGGTCGGCGGACATCGACGGCTCCGGGTGGCGGGGTGTCTCGCCATTATCGCGGAACCGGGATACCATGTCGCCACCCGTCCACCCTCGCGGAGGTTCCCCCCGATGCGCCTCGCTCTCCCCGCCCTCCTGGCCCTCGGCCTCGCCGGGGTGCCGTCGGCCGCCGACCCGACGACCAACTCCGACAACGAACAGGTCCCCGCGGCCGAGCCGTTCGGCCAGCTCCCGGACGGGACCAAGATCGCCCGGTACACCCTGGCCAACAAGAACGGCATGGTGGTCAAGGTGACGACCTACGGGGCGATCGTCACCGACATCGCCGTCCCGGACAAGGACGGGAAGAAGGCCGACGTGGCCCTCGGGTTCGACGACCTGGCCGGGTACCTCAAGGGCCACCCGTTCTTCGGGGCCAACGCCGGCCGGTCCGCCAACCGGATCGCCAAGGGGAAGTTCACCCTGGACGGGAAGGAGTACACGCTGGCGACGAACAACGGCCCGAACCACCTGCACGGCGGGAAGGAGGGGTTCGACAAGAAGGTGTGGAAGGCCGAGCCGTTCCGGACCGCCGCCGGGCCGGGGGTGCGGTTCACCTACACCAGCCCGGACGGGGAGGAGGGCTACCCCGGCAAGCTGGACGCGGCCGTCACCTACGTGCTGAACGACGCCAACGAGTTGGTCGTCGGGTTCCAGGCGACCACCGACAAGCCGACCCTGTGTAACCTGGCCCACCACAGCTACTTCAACCTGGCCGGGCACAACGGCGGCGACGTCCTCGGCCACGAGGTGCAAATCCTCGCCAAGAACTACACCCCGACCGACGACACCCTCATCCCGACCGGGAAGATCGAGCCGGTGGCCGGCACGCCGTTCGACTTCACCAAGCCGAAGCCGATCGGGAAGGAGCTGAAGCAGGCCGGGGGGGCCCCGCCGGCGGTCGGGTACGACCTGAACTTCGTCCTGGACAAGGGGACGACCGCGAAGCCGGAGCTGGCCGCCCGGGTGACCGATCCGAAGAGCGGGCGGGTGCTGGAGGTGCTGACCACCGAGCCGGGGCTCCAATTCTACACCGGCAACTTCCTGGACGGGTCGAACGTCGGCAAGGGCGGGGCGAAGTACGCCCAGTACAACGGGTTCTGCCTGGAGGCCCAGAAGTTCCCGGACTCGGTCAACAAGCCGGAGTGGAAGGACAAGTCGAACCCGGTACTGCGGCCGGGGGAGAAGTACAACACCACGACGGTGTACCGGTTCACCACCGCGAAGTGAGATCGGCCCGGCCCGGGCGTCATTAAGACCGTTTTCTATCAGACCGGGTTGATTGGTTCGGCCGCAGGGTGTGCGGGTTGCCGAACCAAACCAACGAGACCCGGCGACCGGCCCTACCCCGGCCGGTCGCCGGCCGGCGGTACCTGCCAGTACAGCTCGGCCCCGGCGGCGAACGCCTCGGACGCCCGGAAGTCGTGAACCGCCGGCTGCTCGCCCGGGCCGAGGGCCAGGGCATCCAAATCGACGTAAAACAGCCCGTTCAGGTAGGCGATCCGGGCGTCGGCGATCCGCGCCCGCGGCTGGCCCGGCCGCATCTGCACCCGGAACTCCTCGGCCCCGGCTAACCGCAGGGTCAGCCGGACCGGCCGCGGCTCGCCGCCGGCCACCGCCTCCAAGACCGTCAGCCGGAACTCGACGGCCACCGCCCGCCCCGGGCCGTACCGGACCCGGGCTCGGCGGACCCGGCCGCCGGGCAGGCGGAACCGGCGGAGGAAGGTGGTCAGGTCTTGGGGGTAGAGGCGGGTCATGACAACATCCCGGTGGCACAGGCATTCCTGCCCGGGCGGCCCGCTCACACGTACGAGTCGAACACCCGGACGGCGGCCCAGTTCCCCTTGCACTCGTCGATGAACCGGTTGTGGGTCGGGTCGTCCTGGTAGGCGTCGTGCGCCTCCTTCGAGTCGAACACCAGGTGCAGGCCCACGTCCCAGTTCCGGTCGTTCACGTCCCGGTTCAGCTCCCGGCAGATGCGGCCGGCGGCGAAGAAGACGATCCCCGGCTGGACGTTCAGGTACTTCTTGCACGCCGCCACCAGCTCGTCGGCCCTGGCGGCGGAGGCGTCGTTGAGCCGGAAGAAGACGTTGTGGGCCAGGCGGTCGGGCATCGGCGGACCCTGACGGGGTGGGGGGCGGACCTCCCCTTCAGCCTATCAGCCGGGCCGCGGCCGATCTAGAATGGGGTCAGCCCCGACCATACCGGAGGCCCGCCGATGGACGCACACTGGCAGCGGATGACGAACCGCAACAACGCGACCTGGGAACAGCTCGAGCCGTACTTCGGCCGGTACGTCATGTGGAACCCGGATTACACGGCCATCCTCGACTCGGACACCAACTACGCGGCCATCCTGGCCCGGGTCCCGCCGAACCCGAGCCCGGACGAGCTGCACGACTGCGTCGTCGAGTACCTGCCCGACCCGCGGGTGGAGGAGGCGTACCAGCCGCTCCGCCCCCTCACCCCCGAGGAGTTCGCCTATGCACTTTCGATTTGGCCAGCACCCGCCGGCGGCCGGGTCCCGGCTACTCCCCCGGGACCGGCCGATCCTGGACCTGCGGGTGTACGGCCCGGCGGGGGAGCGAACGGTCCCGGTGCTGGTTGACACTGGGGCGGACGACGTCATTTTGCCGTTCGACTTGGTCGGCCCCCTCGGGCTGAACCTGACCCAGGCCCGTCCCCGTGCCACCCGGGGCGTCGGCAGCCGGGTGACCACCTACTTCCTCCCGGTCGAGTTAGAAATCTTCATCGCGGCCGATGACCGGCTGCGGTGGGCGGCCACCGTCGGGTTCGGGCCGACCCCGCCGGGGGTCGGGCTGGGGCTATTCGGGGTCGCCGGCGGGCTGGAGTTCTTCCACCTCACCCTGAGCGTCGTCGACGGCTGGTTCGCCCTGGCCCCGCACCCGCTCGTCCGGCCACTCCCCCCGACCGCCTACCCCCATCAGCCACTCGCCCCGTGACCCTCCTCGACCTGACCCTACCGACCCCGGCCGAGAACCTGGCCCTGGACGAGGCCCTGCTGCTGGCGGCCGAGGCCGACACCGGCGGCGAGGTCCTGCGGCTCTGGGAAAGCCCGTCGCCGGTCGTCGTGGTCGGGGCCGGCGGGTCGGTGGCCGTCGACGTGGACGCGGCCGCGTGCGGGGCCGACGGCGTGCCGGTCCTGCGGCGGGCCAGCGGCGGCGGGACGGTGGTGGTCGGCCCGGGCTGCCTCTGCCTGGCGGTGGTGTTGCGGACCGACCACGCCCCGGGCCTGGACCTGATCGGGCCGTCCGCCCGGTGGGTGATGGGCCGGGTCCTCAACGCCCTTCGGCCGGTTGTTCCCGACGCCACGATTGAAGGCATCAGCGACTTGGCGGTCGGCGGCCGGAAGTTCTCCGGCAGCGCCCAGCAGCGGAAGCGGCGGCACTTCCTCCACCACGCGACCCTGCTGTCCCGCGACTTCGACCTCTCGCTAATCCCCCGCTACCTCCGCCCGCCGGAGCGGCAGCCGGCCTACCGGGCCGGCCGGCCGCACGCCGCGTTCGTCGCCGCCCTGCCGGCCGACACGGCAACCCTCAAGCGGCTGCTGGTCGAGGAATGGCGGCCGGCCGGCGAATACGGGCCGGTGCCGCTGGACGCGGTGCGGGAGCAGCAGGCCGAGAAGTACGGCCGGGAGGAGTGGAACCGGAGAAGATAAAGGCGGGCACGCAGATGACGCGGATGAAACCCCGCGGAAGAACGCGGATCGGAATCATCTCCTGGTCAGGATTACTCGCGTTCCTCCGCGCTGGAATCCGCGTCATCCGCGTGCCCGCCTTTTGACCCGCCCGCCACCGCGGCGAAGACCTCCTCCATCTGCCGGACTACCCCGAGCAGGCTGAGGGCGGCCATCTCGAAGTTGGTGTGCGGGGAGAACTCGCGGAAGTGGGCGGCGAGGTACTCCGCGGCCCGGCGGAACTTCGGCAGCTTCCCCTTCAGCCTCCGCAGGTAGTCGGCGTGGTCGCCCCGCCCGAACGCCGGCTCGACCGCCCGGATGCCGTCGTACAGCGCCCGGGGCACGTCCAGCATCCCCTCGTCTTCTTGGATCTCGTCGGCGTGCTTGAGGAACGTCCGGACCATCCAGGCGTGGGCCAGGACGGTGTTCAGCCGCTCGACCGCCTCGGCCTGGGTCATGGCGGGGTCGGGGACGGGTTCGGGGCGTCGGCCGGCACCGGCGGGACGGGCTTGGCCTTGCCCGCCTCCGCCTCCTCCTTCGAGTACAGCACCAGGAACGTCCCGGTAGCCACCAGCAGGATGCCGGCCGGGAGCTTCCAGCCCGGGACCTCGAACCCGAAGTGCCACGGGTCGCCCGGCTTCGGGTGCCAGAGCAGGCTGAGGACGGTGTTGATGGCCGGGGCCAGGGCGAAAATCAACGGGGCGATGTAGATGCGGTAGGTGGCCGGGTTGACGCCGTCGAGCTTGGCCTGATCCACCGCCGCCTTGCTGGCGAAGATCACGCAGATCGCCCCGACCGCACCGGCCACGCCCGCCAGCCCGCTGAAGATTAGGCCGTTCGTCTTCCACTCCGGCTTGGCGTCGTCCCGGCTGCTCATCAGGAGCACCGGGACGACCACCGCCAGGACGAAGTACGCCACCCCGACGCACAGGATGGAGGCCAGCCGCCCGCCGATCGTCCCCGGCCGGGTGGTCAGCTCGGTCCCGCCGTAGAAGATGATCGGGACGTAGGTGCCCCAGGCCAGCCCGGCCGCCACCACGTAGCCCCACCACGGCACGCCCATCGCTCGCCCCCGTCCCCTGCTTGTCCGAACCCCGGTGTTGTAAGGGGGCCGGCCGTCCCCGACACCCCTCGCCCGCCCCGCCTCACGGTCGGCCCCGGGCGGCGTCAGCCTGCCCCGGCCGCCGGCTTGTTATCCGCCGCGGGCGTCCGGGTGCCATCATTCAACGTTCGCTTGATCGGGGGGGGGGGATAGGGACAGGGGAATGCGGGCGATCACCGTCGTCCCGCAGCCGGGGGCCGACTCGACCTCCAGCGCCCCGCCGAGCAGGGCCGCCCGCTCCCGCATCCCGGCCAGCCCGAGCCGCCCGCCCGGGCCGGCGTTCGGGTCGAACCCGGCCCCGTCGTCCTCGACCGCCACCGTCGCCC